>CAZAZO010000001.1:0-15901 GCA_964489675.1 Candidatus Woesearchaeota archaeon
CATTCTTCCTGGCACGTTGCCCATTCCACAGGGTCGTATCTTCCTATGAATTTATGAAAAGTCCACGATTTACCGCAGGAAATAAAAGGTACGAAAGAAAATCAATGCACAGTGCTTGCAAAAGGAAGTACATGAGAAAGGGCATAGATCTCGATAAAATGGATATTGTTGAATACATTAATTTCATGATAAAAGAAATCGAAAAAGGAGAGTGGAATATACTTATTAGGCATTTTTATCCTCAAAGAGAATTTTTTGATTATAATTATTATCAAGGATTTAAAGTTAGCTTGGTCTGGCAAACTGAGAAAATAGAAGATCTTCTAAGAAGCTGGAATAGAATTTTTGATTGGGGCCTTAATGCTAAAACTAGAAAAAACGTCAATATAAAAAATGAGAATAAGTACATAGATTATTACATAAGGTATCCAGAATTATTTGACTTAGTAAAAGATGCATTCAAAATAGATCTAGATTGGCTAAATCCGTCTTTCGATTATGAGAGTAAATTTAGGGACTTACTAAGAGCCAGAAGGAAAAGTCTACTTGGTAGGTTGAGCAATCTGTTTAATTTTAAGGATTACTGATCAGCCTCTATTTTTGCAAACCAATATGAGAGCTTCAATTTCTCATAATTGTATTTTTTCTCCAAAAACTCCTCATATTTTTTCTCCAAAAACTCCTCTGTTAATTTTGAGTATTCATCAATATTTTTTAAAAAAAGAATTGGCAAATCAAGCATATCTTTGTGTAGCCTACTATGCACAACTATAGGAATTGTCCCAAGGTATAAACAATCCCAAAATCTAAACGTATCTGGCGCATTTCCCCTTGGGCAGATACAGTATTTGCTTCTCGCGACATTTTTCAAAAATTTTTTTCTACTTATCGGATATTGTCGGAATCTGCCCATGTGCTCAAATTTAATAAAACTTTTATTTTTCAGTTTTTCAAAAATCTCTTTTCTGTCATCGTGGGTATTGAGTGAAAAGTTGCAGTAACAAAGCAGATCTTTTTTTATTTTTTTTATTTTTTTCTTATATAGGTTATTGTTTCTAAAGTCTCTTCCCACTGGAAAGCTTGATATTTTCGAGCTAGTAGAGACATTGTTGCAGCCATATAATTTTTTCACATTACTAGGCAATTTTGATGCAAATTTATTATCAAGAACATAGTCCCCCTTTCCTAGCAAGAGGATGTATTCTTTATTTGGAGATTTATCACAAATTCTTTTTATGTTATTTAGAATTCTATCAACATCATTCATGCTTTTTTCTTCATTGCCTATAAAAATTATTTTCACTTTTTTAGAATTCTGATTTTTAGGTGTGTATTTCTTTGTAAAATATTTATTATTCAATAAAATTATGTTGTCTTTCCTCTCTATGTCTTCTAGTAAAAAATCTTTTAATTTCATATCATTAAGAACATCGCTATTTTTAGTTGTTCTATCATCCCTACGGAGCACGGGAATAAGCCAAGTCAGAAAAGCTTTCTTTGCGGAGAAGGGATTTTTGTTCATAATTTTAAATATGTAATTTGATTATATAAATCTTTTATCCACAGATATCCTCAGTAATTCAATTTTGCAAATCTATTTAAAATAAAAAAGATATAAAAGTCAATGGGAAAAAAGAAAAATAAAGACACAAAAAAACGCAATGGCGCAAAGTCTTTATTTTTAGGAATAAAAAATTATCCAAACAAAATTAAAAAAGATTTTCGTTCAGCAAAAGTATATTTTTCATTTCTACGAGAAAATGGCCTAACAAATAGACTGCTTTTTTTTACTTTAATTTATAGAATTTTAAGTGGATTTTTGGGGGTAATCGGAATTGGCCTATTTTTACCATTAATTAAGGGGATGATTTCCCAAGATTTTGATTTTTTAACCAAATCCGAAGCCTATCTATTTATATCAGAGTATGTTCCATATATAGTTGAGCAAAGCTACCTTCAAGTATTTTTCCTGCTAGCATTTCTTATCTTTTTTGCAATTGTTCTAAAGACACTTTGTAACTATTACGGAGACCTCTTCCTCTCAGCCCAAAGATTAAGAATAGGATCCAATGTTAATAGATACATATTTAATAATTATTTAAGACTAGGAAAGCCATTTTACGACGGTGTTGATGGATCAGAAGAGTCAGTGTTTTTTGTCAGATTTTCAAAGATGATTCAAAAGCTTCTTGAAGGATGTGATAATATAATAGATATTACTATTCAGTTTTTTAGCATATCAATAATTATGATTTTTATTTCCTGGGAGCTGTACCTACTCTCCCTATTTCTTCTTCCTCTGGTCATTTTTCTTCAAAGAAAGATGAGGAAAAGGATGAAAGAATCAATGGAGCTCGAAATGGAAAGCGATATGGGCTTCCCTGCCATTGTAAATAATTCATTTCTCAGACTGCCCTTAACATTTCAGAATAGCAAAGAATCTTTTGAGGGAAGAAGATTTTCAGTCGCCTGTAAGGATTACGAACATAAAAAATATGAGCTAGGGAAAAACAAGTCATTAATGGGACCATTCAATGAATTCTTAATGCTCTTCGTCTTGCTTTTGTTCTCATTGGTTCTCGGATTTTTATCTTATACTAGTTCAATAGATGTTGCCAGGGGCCTCGTTTTTTTCTATTCTTTTAAAACATTTATAGGGCTTGGTCAAAAAATTATAAGGGCATACCTTGCTTTAACATTGCCGACCAAGCAAATTAGTAAGGCATTCAAAAAAATTGAACAGTTCGATGAGTTTAGGGTTTCTTCTGGCAAGAGAGGCTTCAGGGGCCTCAAAGAAAAAATTGTCTTTAGTAGTCTTAACTTTAGTTATCCTGGCAAGAAAAATAAAATTTTAAAGAATCTAAATTTTCAAATAAAAAAGGGGAAGATAACTTCGATAATTGGCAGGTCCGGATCTGGTAAGTCTACTTTAGTGAACCTTTTGTTGAGGCTATATGACTGTCCCAAAGGAAGCATTTTTATTGACGGAGTGGACATAAGGGAATATTCCAGCAAGAGCATTAGGAATCATATATCTTTTGTAAGTCAAGAAACAATTTTATTCAAAGACACATTATATAACAATTTAGTATATGGGGTGAAGAAAAGAGTTTCGAAAAAGAAGGTTGCAGATATTCTAGTTTCTGTTGGATTAAGGGATCTGATCAGTGAAAATAGTGGGGTGGATAAAATGGTATCTAGAGGTGGCAAAGCCCTGTCCGGAGGGGAAAAGCAGAGAATAGGGCTGGCAAGGGCTCTTTTGAATGATGCAGAAATTCTTATACTAGATGAACCGACAAGCTCTTTGGACGCATTAACAGAGTCAGAGATAAAAAAGGTTGTCGATAAATTTACAAAAGGAAAGACGGTAATTATTATAGCACATAGGCTAAATACCATTAAGGGCTCCAACAAGGTCGCTGTCATGGAAGGAGGCAGAATTGTTGAGAAGGGCAATATAGCTAAACTATTAAGAAAAAATAGGCGTTTCAAAAAATATTGGGATTCTCAAAGTCTAAATTAACTTTTTGTTTGTATGCATATATCATACGTTTATGTAAGTGTCATACATTTAATTAATAATACATCAAACTACGTAAAAATACATCAAATTATGAATAATTAATAATATTAGGTAAATCGGAACATTTAAATAGATTATTCTCCGCATCTTTGAATGCAAAAAAGGGTAACGATTAGTTTGGACAGTGATATCTATGGTCTTTATCATGATTTTTGTGAGGATAATTGCATGATTATATCTAAAAAAATTGAAAAATTAATTAAAAAAGAACTTGTCGAAGAGGGCTTGATGTCAGACGATAAAAAGCTCAGGAGGAAAAACTAAGGATAACTATAATATTCTGGTTAAAATTGAGTTTATCGTTCCAGAATATAAATGCTTATAAAGTATTTGATCATCAAGGTTGCATTAATAATATGATGAAGAAAAAGAGGAATAATGACGGACTAGGGGGGAGGCTTAAAGACGGTTCTTTTTGGTCTACTTTATTAATTGTAGCGTTAATTTTCTTTGCAGGATTTTACGTCGGAAACTCACTAATCTCGGGAAGGGTGGTTTTAACACTAAAGGATCTTATTGGCGGTGGAGAAGAATTGGTCATTTCTATGAGGCAAGGAGAGCTTTTGCCAGGCAACTCTTCAATTGTAATCCAGGGGAAAACGGAAAATCATTCTTTCTTGCTTAAAGACATAGTAGAATTAAATTCTAATGGCAGCTATTTCGTTGATGGCTTCGAGGTAAACGAATCAGGGGAAGGATATGGGACCTTGGGAAAAATAACAACATATCCTGAAATTTCTTTCACATTATTAATCAAAGACATCGCCTCTAACCTTATTGGCGAAGATTCTAATGATGAAGAAAATACAAGCGAGCAAGAATCTCAAAATAATAGCAGCAATGATTCAGTAGTAGTCAATAATAAAACTAAAGAGGCGTCAGAAGATGGCTCCTCTTCTAAAAATAGTGATTCACAAGACTCAGAAGAGGGGTCAAGCGGCATCACAGATGCTAATTCGGACGAAGAAGGTTCTTCGGGATCAGACTCTGAAGAGTCGCAGGACGACAGCTCACAATCTAATGAAGATTCTGATGCGGAAAGCGCAGCCGAGGACAGTTCTCAATCAGAAGAAAGTGATTCTTCCGATTCCGACTCATCAAGCGACTCATCTTCATATTCGACTTCAAGCGATTCTTCAGACTCAAGTGCTTCCTCCGAGTCTTCTTCTGAGGGCTCCTCATCTTCCGATTCCGACTCATCAAGCGACTCATCGGATGATTCTTCAGGCTCAATTATAACAGGGGAAGTCGTGTTAAATGACGTAGAGGAGGTGGAGGGTGTAGTTGACTATAATAACGGATTCAAATATTTCGTTGGAGACAAATCAGTAACATTTAAGCCTGGCTCTATAATAGTAAGAAGCGTTAACGAAACAGATCATGCATCCATAGACTTAAGTGTAGTAGAAGGAGAGGCAATTGTTAGTACGGATTATAAGATAGAAGAAGAGGGATTTGGAGAAAGATTTTTAGGTGAAAATTATAATCTAGAAATTGACTTAGTATCGCTCGGAGTTAATATGAGCGATGTTGAAGACATTTCTATAATATATAGGAATGAGGCATTCGCGACCACAACATACAGCAGTGAAAGCGGATCAAAGACAGAGTCAGAAGAAAAAAATCTGAAAGTTATGGATACAACAACCTTGCAATATGGGGCAGTTGTGGGAAGGCCGGTTAAGTGGGTAAAGGTGGTAAACGTTTCAGAAAATAATACTATTATAGAAGTCCCAAGGGCTGCAGAGAATTTAACAATCGTAAAAGAAGCTGATAAGATTGAAGAAGAGCTTGAAGTAGCTGAAAAAGAAAATGTAGTAGTAGAAATAAAAGACAAAATTGAAGAACAGGGGAAGGAGGTTCTGCTCACAGGCCAAGTTAGTTTAGAAATAGATGAAAATATAGGATTAATAGAAGTCTTTCTTAGCTCTCTTAAGAATCTGTTTGGTATTACAGGGAACGTTTTAATTGAGGGCGGAGACGCAGAGGAAACGGTTCTTGTTAATATAAGTGACGAAGTAAATGAGACAACAGAAGAGGTGGCCATAACTTACTACACACCAGCTCCAGTAAGCAACGAAACAATTATAGATGAGGGTGAAAAAAGAGTTGTAGTTAGCGCACCTGACGAATATAATTATAGTGATATTTTTGTTTATGCAAGCATATATGACGTTCCCCAAATGGATAAAATTCCCATAGGCTCTAAAGATTTACAAGTTAGGTGGTTTCCCAGAGAAAATGTGAACCTTAGCTCAAGAAATGATTTAGAAGAAGACGTGGAGGACTTGTTGGCAATAGATAGCGTAGAAGAGATTTCAGATGAAGTCAGAACCATACCCCAAAAAGAACTAGAATTTTTTGACGTAGATGAAGATGGGTTCATAGATTTTGTTGGATGGGTAGTTCCACACCTGTCAGCCCAAACTTATGAAATAATTTTAATCACAGAAGCATACGAGCTGGATTCTAACAGAAGCTTAGTTAGAGATGTCTTTGACTATGTAAACGAATTGGATGGCAATTACACTTCAATTAATCCAGGAAATTATGTAAGAGTTACATTCGAGCAAGAACTAGACAACACAAAAGACATTACGCTTTATGCAAATTCTAATGGAGGATCTGTGGAGGTTTACGAAAAGGACGAAAATGATTTACTTATGACATTCGCCAATCTTACTAATTTTGAAGAGAATAAACTATATCTGACAGAACTTCAGGGCAAGCAAGATATATTTGATCTAAAGGTAGTAGGCACACCAGTTGAATTTGATTATATAGTAGATCCAATTCCGGAGGGAGTTTTTGCAATACAAATTGATACCTCAAAGGCGAGCGGAGACACATTTGATTTTAAGATACATAGTGCAGATTTGTCAATAAACTGGGGAGACGGTAACACAAGCCAGCATTCAGGATCAAATGTAGTAGTGGCCCACACATATGACTCCGGAGGGGTTTATAATATTAGTTTCAATGGTTCTGCAAGTGGTATTCAGTTTTATTTGGGAATAGCATCACGAGAGGATATGATAGTGGACATTCTAAGTAATGTTTCAGCAGGAATTTCGGGGTTCAATAGCACCCATCAAATGTTTACGAGTACTGCAAATTTAGGAAAAACACCCCTGAGTGAACCAGCATTCCTTGATGAGGTGTCGGGCAATGTAACAGACATGAGTTGGATGTTTGGCATTTCTCCCTTTAATCAAAGCATCTCCAACTGGAACACATCTTCAGTAACAAATATGTATTATATGTTCTATAACTCTCCTTTTAATCGAAATATTTCCGACTGGGACGTAAGCAACGCAGAAGATATGTCAGGAATGTTCCAGTCTAATTCGCAATTCAACCAAGACATCTCCGGCTGGGACGTGAGCAGCGTAACAGACATGGGGCAAATGTTTGCTTCAGCTTCTTCTTTCAACCAAAACATTTCCAATTGGGATGTTTCCTCATGTAGTGATTTTTCTGGCATGCTTAGTAGCTCGGATATAAATATAAGTAATTATGATGCATTACTAATCGGCTGGGATGCTTTAGATTTAATTGACTTCAAGGAAATAGACGTTGATGGTCTACAATACTGTGAAGGAGAGGACGCTAGAACTTCCATTATAAATGACGATTCTTGGACATTTGAGGGCGACAGTAGGAATTGTACTGATGAAATACTTGTAGAGTCCATCTCTGTATATAATGAAACCGGAGACTTGGGAGGAGACGTAAGCCAAGGTGACAGCATGACAATTAATGTAACAACAGTCGGCCCAGTAGAAACTGTTCTAGTTAAGGTATGGGACGGCGTAATTGATGCTAGTAACGTCATCTGGCAAGGATTCCTAACATTAATTAATAATATTTGGACAGTAACAATTGAAACCAACTCTAGTTTTCAGCCAGGCGGAGTTTCTGGAGACTGTGAAGGTATGGACGCAGAAGAGTGCTATTTGGGCGGATACGGTGGTGCCAACTTTAGCGTTTATTTAACATACGGAAATGAGAGTTACGGTGCAAACGGTAGTTCTGTACTGCTTAGGGACTGGGGAGTGGAAAATAATTTTGTATTTCAAGTAGACACAACAACAGGATCGGGAACAACTTATATATTCCATGTCACTAGTTCTAATATAAGTGTGAACTGGGGGGATGGAAGCATTAATGACTATTCTGGAACCAGATCTGTTTCTCATTCATATTCTACGGAGGGAATATATAATATTAGTATTAGCGGTAGCGCTTCGAGAATCGTTTTCGATGATACGGGTAGCGAAGGGGTGTTGATTGACATATTCTCAAATATCTCCAATGGGATAAGCGGACTAAATAGCGCAAATTACATGTTTTCTAACACGCGTAATTTTGTCTCTGCAACAGAGCCAGCATTCTTTGATGAGGTGTCTGGAAATATAACAGATATGAGCGCTATGTTTTATGATTCAAATTTCAACCAAGACATCTCCAATTGGGACACATCCTCAGTTACAGATATGATATATATGTTCTCTGGAACTTCTTTCAACCAAGACATCTCCAATTGGGACACATCCTCAGTTACAGATATGATATATATGTTCTCTGGAACTTCTTTCAACCAAGACATCTCCAATTGGGACACATCCTCAGTTACAGACATGGATAGGATGTTTTTTAGTTCGGACTTTAATAGCAACATCTCCAGCTGGAACACTTCAGATGTAGAAAATATGAATAACATGTTCGCATATTCTTCTTTCAACCAAGACATAGGGGACTGGGACACATCCTCAGTTACAGACATGGGAGAAATGTTTTCATATTCACAATTCAATCAAGACATCGGAAGCTGGAACGTATCTAGCGTAACCGAGTTTGGAAGTATGTTTGAATCTGCCCAGTTATCAACTCCTAATTATGATAGTCTTTTAATAGGGTGGGCGTCACTTTCTCCAAGCCTATATGATTCGGCCTCATTTAATGCTGGAAGCTCTCAATATTGTATGGGTAATTTATCCAGAGATAATGTGCTGGAGGGAACTCACAGCTGGTCTATAAGTGATGGTGGTGAAAATCAAAGCTGCGGACAGCTGTCAGTGGGGTCAATTTCTAGCTGCGGGAAACTAAATTTACCCGGAACATATAGCCTGCAAAATAATGTGTCAGTAAGCGAAGGAAATTGTTTTAATATCAATTCAGATGATGTGATTTTAAAATTAAACGAGTTTACTATTCATGGACATGGTATTGACGAGGATGGTGGGCCATATGGGATTTATGCTGCTGGAAGAGATAATATAACGATTACAAATGGAACAATTAGAGATTTTTATAATGATTCATCGGGGAATGGGGCGGGGGTTGAATTTAGCAATGTCGATAATTCTAATATTTCTAACCTTGTTTTTTGGCATAATACTATTGGCTTAAGTCTAGTTACCAATTCAGATAATAGTAATTTCTACAATATTATTGCAGAAAGTAGTTATGATTCGGGTATTGGTATTTCTGGCTCAAGTAATAGTTTTTACAACGTTTCTGCTGACTTTGGTGATTATAGTGGGATTAGCCTTAACCAGGGTTCAGATAATAATTTTTATAATTTGTCAGCTTCTAGTAATTCAGAGGGGATATATCTTGGCAGTGGCGTTTCTGGCAATAATTTTTATGACGCCCTATTAAGTAATAATGGTAATGGCCTATATCACAATTACGGCGGTAATGATAATCAGTTCGTTAATTTACAGATATATCCGGGAGATTCAGAAGAAATCTATTCTGACAATTGGACTCTTTCTTCGGGCAATATGCTTGTCTATAACAATAGTCATGGAAAGATTGCGTTTGTTGATGGTTATGGGGCCGTTGATGGAACAGTTAGGTTCGGAGCTGGACAAAATATAGAGATTGGGGAGAATTGGGCATATTTTAATTCTGCAGGAGATATCTCCGAGCTTGACGGTCCGGCGAATATTACATTTTACGATAATGGATTAACTAATATTACAATTTATAGAGACGGCGTAGAGTGTAATGCAACCACCAGCCCACCATGTATTAATTTAACGCCAATGGACTCGAATCCATTAATTTTTAATGTAAGTAGTTGGAGTAATTATAGTATTGGGGGAGGTGGAGATCCTTATTCTCTAACTGATTGTGCGAATATAACTTCATCTGGAGATTATGTACTACAAAACAATATTAGCGGAGACAATTGTATTAAAATAAATGCAAGCGATGTCTTATTGGATTTAGGGGGGAATTGGATATCGGGCTCGTCTACTTCAGGAATATTCACTCAGAACGGTCTTGAGTTAACCAATATAACTATACGGAATGGTAGTCTGGGGGGCTATGGTAGTGATGGATCTGGATCTGCTGCCATCGTGGTTTCAAGTCCTACAACGGGCGTAATAATAGAGGATGTAGTAATTAATAATAGTTGTCATGGATTGTGGTTTTATACCTTTAATAATACAGTTGTGGGGGATTTGATATTTGAGAATCCATATTCTTGTTCCCCTTCTTATGCAATATATGCTTATCCAGGTTCAAATAATCTTGTGACTTATAATAATTCATTTGGAGAGATTGTGTTTTATGGTTTTAACGAGAGCGGATATTTAGATTTAGAGGACTTAAGTTTGACATTCCCGGGCGTAATTAATATAAGTAATAATTCTGGTTATCTTGATTCAAGCACATTGCCTGATTTTAATGTTTCGTCGAATATAACACTATATAATATTGGCGACAGAGGGTTTGCTAATCCAGCGATATTAAAGAATGGAGTTGATTGTAGTGATTGTTATAATTTTACACCACTAGATTCTGCGACCGTCGTGTTTAATGTTAGTAGCTGGAGTAATTATAGTATCGGTGAGGGTACAGAGGCTCCAAACACAGCACCTAATGTAACTTCAGTAATCCTAAACACAACTTCAATCAATAACTACACAGCAGATAACTTAACTGGTTATGTAAGTGCATCTGATGCTAATGGAGACAATATAACAATAGCATACAATTGGTATAAAAACGGAACCCTAAACGCAACAACACTTATCACCGACGGGCTAGTCTCATATTATCCACTGGACAACGACTTAATGGATTATTGGGGAAATAACAATGGGGCCAATAACGGCTCCACTCCTTCTTCTGGATTAGTCGGAGACGCTTATGATTTTGATGGAATTGATAATAACATCCAGATTAATGATAGCGGTGATTTTACATTTAGCAATGGCAGCGCAGATAAGGCATTCACTATTTCTGCACTTGTTAAAGGTAGTCAATGGAATGGAGTAGTTGCTAAATCAACTAATTTTAATAATGGGGAATATTCTCTTTATATGACTTCTTCCTATGTAGAATTAAGATTAATTGATAATGTTAATTTTGGTTCGATTTTTAGAAGAGGTGATCCAATAGTTGCAAATGAGTGGCAGTTAGTTACCGTGACTTATAATGGCTCTGGCACAGTTGATGGCATGCATGTTTATGTGAATGGTAGTTTAGCAGATGCAACTTCAGGCTCTCTTGGAACATACGATAGGATGAGGGACACGTCGTATGATTTGCACATAGGACGAAGAGGGGGCAATTATTATGATGGAACTGTAGACGAGGTTATGATCTTCAATAGAAGTTTGTCGGACTCAGAAATCAAACAACTCTACGACGGAAGCAGAGCAGGCGGACACACACTAGATTCTTCTCAAACAACAGCAGGAGACAGTTGGGCATTAGGAGCTAGAGGGCTAGATTCAGAAGGCATTGGTGACGAAGTTAATTCATCAAGTAGCATTTCGATATTAAGTGTTCCAAGTATAACAATTCTTTATCCAGATGCTACAAATTACGGAGACACAAATATTTCACAGCTTAATTATACAGCTTCAGATGAGAGTTCATTAGACAAGTGCTGGTATAACAATGGAACCGTTAACTTCTCCACTGTAGATGCTGGGACAAATTTTACTGACCTTTCGGGAACAGATGGCGCCAATACCTGGACTATTTATTGTAATAACAGCCTTGGATACACTGGAAGCGCTAGCGTCCAGTTTAATTCAACTTATTTAACACGATCTGGAACATTGAGAATTGAGGGCGGCAAGTATGGATTACATAATGATGTGTCCCTGAACGACGATTGTTTCCAGATTGAGGCTGATGATATTATTTTTAATCTGGGAGGATATGATGTAAGTGGAAGTGGGTATACGGGGCTAAAAATGGGAATCTATGCAAACGGATTAAATAATATAACAATTAGAAATGGAACAGTAGCTAACTTTGGTTATACATCTGATAACGGTAGAGCCATCCATATAGTGGATGTTAGTAATTCAAGTATAATGGACGTTTTACTAGTCTCCAATGGTCAAGGAATTTTTTTAGATTCAAGTACATCAAACACATTTTCAAATATAACGATAGATTCAAATTATAATCATGGTATAAATTTTGTAGGATCTTCTTCCAATAATATACTCATAAATTTAAATTCATATAACAATGGGGGACCAGAAGTTAGATCGGGCAATTGGGGGAGTGCTGCGAATAATATTTTAATCTATAACAATTCCTATGGAGAGATCAGATTTAAAGAAGGTATTGACTCAAATATAGGTGGGAGCTTAAGGTTCGGCATTGGACAAAATATAGAGATTGCGAACAACTCCTTATATTTAAATTCATCAGGAGATATTGAAGAATTGAACGAATCAGCCAACGTTACTCTTTATTCGCCAGATCTATCGGGAATTACAGGGGCAGTTATCTTAAAAGACGGAGTGGAGTGTGGGGATTCCTGCCATAATTTTACACCACTTGATGCAGGTATAGTAATATTTAATGTAAGTAGTTGGAGTAATTATAGCATCGGTGAAGCACCAGACGACTCGACACCAGACCCAAATAAACACTTCGTATTCCAGGTAGAAACCACGGCTCCTGGTCAAACTTACAAATTTAGGACATATGATGCTGAGAATTTATACATACATTGGGGAGATGGAAGTGACGTAACTGTTAATGGGTCAGGGGCAAGGCAACACACTTATTCCTCTGCTGGAGTATACAATATTTCACTTAATGGTACTGTATCAAGACTAACCTTTGGCGGAGAGTCGGCATGGGATTCCAAGATATTGTATATGTTCAAAGATATTTTGACAAACATGTCTAATGGTATTAGCGGCCTTACAAGTGCCAATAGAATGTTTAGCTACATGGTTTTTCCTAATATAACAGAAACTAATTTTTTCGATGATGTATCCGGCGGAGTAACAGATATGAGTCGTATGTTTGATTGGAGTTCGGGCATAACAAGAGCTGAAGGCGATCTTAATATAGATTTTTCAAATTGGAATACTTCCAATGTAAGAGATATGGGTCTTATGTTCAGGCGCTCGACTTTAAACGGTAGTTCTTCTAGTGGGAATTTGTCTAACTGGGATACGTCAAAAGTAACTTCATTATCTGCAATGTTTTCAGGAATAAGTTTTTCTGGTGATCTTTCGTCTTGGGACGTGTCAAGTGTAACAGACATGAGCTACTTTTTTTCTAATATAAATTCTCTTTTTGATGTGTCAGGCTGGGATGTTAGTAGCGTAGAAAATATGAACTGGGCATTTAGGGCAAACGACTTATCGTGGAATATTTCATCTTGGGATGTTAGCAACGTAGAAAAGATGATATGGATGTTTAAGCATGCAACAGTTGTCCCAGATATAACCGGCTGGGACGTGGGCAATGTAGATCGTTTAGATAGCATGTTTGAAGGTTCATCTTTCAACCAAGATCTATCTGGGTGGATTTTTGGTGATAATCTAGAGTGGTGGCATCCGGTATCTTATGAAAAGATGTTTAAGGATTCATCTTTCAATCAGGATATCTCATCTTGGAACTTTGCTCTTACTGGGGGTGAATTTGGTAACAGTCTTGACTCAATGTTTGCCAATTCAGAGTTTAATCAGTCTAGCGATCTTTTTTATTGGCATACTGCAGCAGAGATCGCAGATGATATGTTCGCAAATACAGACTCGGACGTTCCAGTATTTTTATATTGGACACATTCCAGAATTCCTTCTTATAGCGGGATGTATGACAACACTAACTTATCTGTTGCCAGTTATGATAGTTTGCTAGAAACATATTCGTACACTCAGGTTCCAGCTGGCGTAACCTTTGGAGCAAATAACGCACAATACTGTAGGCTTTCTTGGTTTAGAAATTATCTGACTGAGAGTTATGGATGGACAATCACGGACTCTGGACAAAATTGTACAGGACTAGAAGAGTCAAATATTCCAGATCTAGCTATATACACTCCGAGGAATGGAGCAATATATAATTATACAAATATTGCAATAAGTATTTCTGCAGTAGATGACACTCACTTGAAAAATGTGACTTACAGTATAGACGGCGGAGCAAATATCACCATTATGACGGATGCAGACTCATATCTCCCATGGGAAATACTAAGTGATTCGTATGTATTTACAGATTTTACAGAGCACACAGTCACAGCATACGCAACAGATGTTTTTGGAAATATAGCTAGCACCTCGAGAACATTTACAGTAAACACAAGCGCAGACTTAAATGATACAAGTAATGACACCGTTGCTCCAAATATATCAATTATTAGTCCAGAGGATGGCTCAGTTCAAAATTATTCTAGTGCAATTGTATTAAATATTTCAGCCTCAGATGATGATTTGCATCTCGTATTTTATAGCATAAACAATGCACTGAACATAACATACACAGACCCAGTTGATTTATATTTGAGTTCATCTAGCACATATACCATTAGGGCATATGCAACAGATGGGTCTGGAAATGAGGCATCTACTCAAAGTACTTTTAATACAACAAATGAAACAGAGCCCCCAGTAGACACAACTTCTCCAAATGTATCTATTATCGCTCCAGTTAACGGATCAACGGTTTATCCAGAGGAAATAGACCTAGAGATAGAGGCAGTAGACGATACGCTTGTTGCAAATATAACATATAGTATTAATGGAGGAGAAAATATAACATATAATTATTCAACAAACATAACACTGGACCCACTAACAACCTACACTCTCACAGCCTATGCTACTGATTATTCAGGGAACACAGGAACAAATACAACTACATTTTATACTTCTGAAGGAGCAGACACAACTTCGCCCGTTGTTATAATATATAGTCCAGAAAATGGAGCAAGCTATAACTATACTTATATTCTATTGAATTTTTCGGCTAATGATATTAGTGCAATTGCGAACATGACATATAGTATAAACGGTTCAACTAACGTTACTTATACTGAGGCAACAAATTATAACTTTAGTGACTTGACCAACAACACATTAGACGTTTATGCAGTAGACGTATATGGGAATGAGGGACATTCGCAGGTGTCATTTGAAGTAAATACAAGCGGAGATTTAGATATATCAGAAAATGATACCGATGCTCCTATTGTTACAATAAATAGCCCAGCAGAAGGTCAAGTTTACAACTACACAAGTGTTCTGATTGATTTTGATGCGACGGACAATTCTACAATTGTTTCAGAATATTACAGCATAGATGGTGGATCAAATAGCAGTTATTCAGAGCCCCATAATTATGAATTTGAAGATATGCAAAATTATACAATTACAGCATACGCAGAAGACCAGCACGGGAATGTCGGCTCAGATACCAAGAGCTTTAGGGTAGACACATCAGAAGATAATAGTCCTAATGTCACAATCCATAGTCCAATTAATGGATCAATTTATAATTACACAAGTATTCTATTGAATTTCTCGGCAGTAGACGATACAAATGTTAGTAGTATAACTTACAGTATAGACGGCGCAGCCAATGTCTCATATACAGAAGAGGTAAATTACACATTCATAGACTTAACAGAACACACAGTTTATGTTTATGCAACAGACGTTTATGATAATGTGGGGATGAATGCAACGACATTCACTGTGAATACGAGTTACCCAGATGAGCCAGACACTTCCTTCTTATCAATTACTCCAACGAATGCAACATTAAACGTAGACGGGACAGTGTTGTACACAGTAAAATTAGATTATAATAACGGAACAGTAATTGATGTAAGTTCTAGTGCGACATACAATAGTTCAAATGAAACAGTGGCTGTTGGGGCAAGGCTGGTAACAGGCCTAGTCGCAGGAACAACAACAATTGGTGCAAGTTACGGCGGTAAGTCAAATACATCTACATTAAATATTAACCCCGCAGGCTCACCCGGAGAGTTGTCATACATAACAATTGAGCCAACCAACCCAACAATAAACG
>CAZAZO010000001.1:16001-41225 GCA_964489675.1 Candidatus Woesearchaeota archaeon
ACAGCTAGCTACGAAGGATTTAGTGATGCCACAACTCTAACAGTAATAGGATCAAATTCGTCTGGAGAGTTGTCATACATAACAATTGAGCCAACCAACCCAACAATAAACGAAGGATTATCCCAACAGTTCCAAGTAAAAGCTAAATGGTCTAATGAGACACAACTAAGAACTGTAACAACTGATGCAACATTTACTTCCTCAAATGTAACTGTAGCAGCAACTGACACATCTAACCCAACAGGATTAGAAAACGGAACAACATTAATTACAGCTAGCTACGAAGGATTTAGTGATGCCACAACTCTAACAGTAATAGGATCAAATTCGTCTGGAGAGTTGTCATACATAACAATTGAGCCAAGTGCTTCAACAATCGGAGTCAATGAAACACAAGAATATAATGCAACAGCTTATTGGTCTAATGGAACAAGTTTCGATATAGATTCTCTGGCATCATATGAGATTGTAAATGAAGCTGTGGCAAACATGTCGTCTAATATAGCGACAGGCCTAACAAGCGGAACAACATTAATTACGGCTAGCTATTCTGGCAAGGTAGATCATGCCGTCTTGAGCGTAAATGGATCTGGCTCTTCGGAGAGCTACACAGACCAAATCCCACTATACGAAGGATGGAATATGATTAGCTTCGGTGTTGAAGAAGCATCAGGACCAATGGAAGATGTTAACATTACATTAGAAGAAGGGTGGAATTTAATCGGGCATTCGGGTTCAGTTAATGTTAGCCATGAAGATTTAGAAGTTGAATCAACTTCGTTTAGCGCAATGAGCTCATTTGGAGCAAGCGGAGAATACGGAGCACAATCTACCGGAGTAGAGGACAAAGTACAAAGGCAATTCATCACACTAGATGCAGAAGAGGGCAAGTATAAACTAGCACCATATCACGAATCAACCATACAAAGAAACAAGGCCTACTGGGTATATGCTAATGAAAGCACTAATTTAACGGTGCCTTCGGCAAAGGCGGCAAGTGCGGAGGACAACGTAATTCAATTTAGCGAGATAACATTTAGTAATGGGACAGTTGAGGTGGTGGGAGTGTTGGAGGCGCACTACTTCGCATATGGATATGAATGGGTAGAATCTGTTTATGAATGGGATGATGATTGTACATTAGATTATTGTTGGGATGAAGTAGATTGGACAGAGATGGGCTCAAAGACGATCTCTTCTTGGGATGGAATATTTATCAAAACGGCTGCAAACGTAACAATATTAAGATAATTTTGACATTTTGTTACCCCCAAACAATAACAGCATAATGCAAAGGTTTATTAACTCTTTTTTCATGTGTTTTTTATGACAAAAGGAGGCTTAGTTTCTAAACTAGGTATCGGATTGATAGCTGGGTCTATGTTTTTTGGAGCTGGGAAAAGTGAGGGGAGCATGAGAATTAATTTTACTGCAGAGAGTGGAGGAATAAGCCCAGAGAGCGTGATAGCCACAACAACATTTGGACAAAATGGTCTTGATGGAGGAGATGATGAACTGTACGATTCTCCAAATTATCCTAATGCCTGGATTTCTGCTTCGTCAAGAGTAGATGGAGATGCAAATACTCCGTATGATGTAAACAGTCGCCCATCTAATTTTCTGTCAAACCCCGGTGACTCTATTAGAATTTATTTCAATGGTGAAGTTGGTGGTCCAAACGATAGCGATCCAAATGTAACAATGAGTTCAACAAGCAATAGGGTTCAGTTTTCTTTTTATAACAGTGGCCTTCCTGGTGATACACTTTTGTCTGGAGAAAATGTTTGGTATAAGCTTTATAATCAAAATGGTGCCCTGGTTGAGAAGGGAAATGTACAGGACAGAATTGATAATAATGGTGGCAGGACAGAGAATTCATTTGATATTAGTTCAATTCATCAAAATGAGAGTGGTGGCTGGATGGACGTTTATTACGCAGAGCCAACACCTCAATATACAGTAACCGTTACCTCAGAAGTAGATGGTTTAACAGGCGTAGGTAATCCAACTGGAGCAGGAGTCTATGACGAGGGATCATCTGTCACATCAAGTGTTCCAACAACGGTTTATAGCCCCACTAATTCACTTATCCGTTATGTCGGCCCATGGCCTAGTTTTGGAGGTGGAGAATAAGATGAATTACAAAAACATTAAAGCTTATTTAATTGAAAGGAGGTCTAATTGAAAATATGACAGGAAAAATGAAATCTTTACTTGGAATTTTAGGAGTGGTAGGAGCTGTAGCTATGCCAGCCGCAGCAGACAATACGAATGCAGTTATTGATAGTTTGACTAGTAATACCAATATTAATTGGGGGTGGGATATCGAATCTTATCAGCAAGTAGATGCTGCCGCTAACGGTAGTGTTACTGGTACTGGGTCTGGTTGGTATAGAGTAGGTAGTGTAGTTTCAAATAATGCAGTTGCAGATGAACATTATGAGTTCTCTGGATGGTCTGGAAGCGGTGTCGAACCAGGACAAGAAAATGCTAATCCATTAGTGCGTACAAGCACTAGAGATCCTAAAACTGCTACAGCAAATTTTGACAAAAAGAAATATGATGTATTCGTTACCTCAGAAGTAGATGGCTTGACAGACGTAGGTAGCCCAACGGGAGAGGGGTCTTATGATGCATTTACTAGTGTAACGTCTAGCGTTCCTCTTTTTGTTGTTAATCCAACAAACGCGCTAATAAGATATAGGAACAAGGGGGCTACAAAACATTAGATTATAATGGTAAAATCAAGAAAGGGCTTACTTAAAGCTGTGCTTGGATTAGGCTTAGCCTTGCCGGGCATAGCCGCAGCAGACAATACGAATGCAGTTATTGATAGTTTGACTAGTAATACCAATATTAATTGGGGGTGGGATATCGAATCTTATCAGCAAGTAGATGCTGCCGCTAACGGTAGTGTTACTGGTACTGGGTCTGGTTGGTATAGAGTAGGTAGTGTAGTTTCAAATAATGCAGTTGCAGATGAACATTATGAGTTCTCTGGATGGTCTGGAAGCGGTGTCGAACCAGGACAAGAAAATGCTAATCCATTAGTGCGTACAAGCACTAGAGATCCCAAAGTTACTACGGCCAACTTCACCCCAAAATTAAACTCCCATGGCACACCCTACCCTTGGGCAGCAATGTATTATGGAAATTTATCAGAATCTCAATTAGACACAATGTTAGCTCAAGATACCGACGGGGATGGCCACACAGGAAATGAGGAATTTACCGCAGATACAAATCCCACCTTATTGGATAGTGTATTTTACACAAGCATTAAAGGCACCGGAGTCAATTTACATAATACTTCAACTGGAAGAGTCTATGGAGTTTCACATAAGACAAACATAATGGAAGATGCTTGGAATGTTTATACAAATGGAATATTTGGAAATGGAAGTAATATTACAGTAGAGGCAAATGGGCCAGGGGTATATCAGGGAACAGTTTCAAAACCAGAAGAATAATCCCGCAGATAAACTTCTACTCATTTTTTTATTTATTCCCCAAAAAAATACCCCACCCTTCAAATATATTTATATACGTTGAATTCTTAAGCTTTTTATGCCAGATTCGTCAGCAGTTTTAAAAGAGACTATAAAAAAGAAGGGGTATTGGAGCTTTAATGATTTATATGAGTTCTGTTTTAGCTGGCTAAAGGATCGTGGATATTCAGTAAAAGAGAATGAGTATTGGGAAAAAGACGATGGAGCAAAAGAAATTAAGCTCAAGTGGGCGGCAGAGAAAAAAGTTAGCAAATATTTTATGAATGAAATAAAAGTTACATGGCATATCTTAATGCTAACAGATGCAGAACTAGACGGCCCATCGGGAAAAATAAAAACCAACAAGGGAGATTTGAAATTTACAGTAGAGTCAAGTCTAATAAGTGATTATAATAATGGATGGAGTAATGGAACATTTGGCAAAATAGCAAAAAAATTATATGAAAAATTTATTATAAAGAGTACTGCTGAGGGTTATGAAGACGACCTGGATAGTGTTTCAGGTAAGTTGGTCGGCGACATAAAGGGATTTTTGCAGCTAAGTACTTAAATAATTAATTCATAATTATCTAAAATACCATTCTCATCAACAACTTTATAAACAAATTATCCTTAATATTTTAATGAAAAGAAGTGTGACTTTCGTTGCTGTTTTATTGTTTATGATTAGTTTTGGCATGGCTCTAAGTGCTGAGATAACTACAGAAATTGATGGGGAAGTCAGTAATTTTATATTAGAAACCAGTTCTTCATCTTCAGCTGGATTTGATGCATACGATGTAGAGGTCCCAGAGTATCCAGATGATTCTTATGCTCAATTGTCTTCAGTCGTTCAAGGAAAAAACCTAATGCTAGATTCTTTTGACGAAGAAGCGGACAGGGCTCTAAACTTAGTTTATAATATGGGCTCAGCAGTCAATAGCAGTGAAGAAATTTCTTTTACATGGGATTCTAGCGATTTTGATAATTACAGCGCCACTATTTATGATTATGGAGATGATCCTTCTCGAGGTTCAATTAAAACATACAAAAGCATTAACGATTACAGCTCATATACATCACCAGAAGCAGCAAGTGGGTACAATCCTAGGTATTATCAAATTATTATGACATATAATGAACCCGGACCATCCCCAACCCCCACTCCCACTCCAAGTCCGGGCAATGGCGGTGGTGGCGGTGGTGGCGGTGGTGGTGGTCCATCAGTAGGTAGTATTATTTTCAATCCAACAGAATTAAACTTCAATTTAGTAGTTGGAAGAACAAAATCAATTGCAATCAATATTACAAACCTAGCAGATGCAGCTCGAAACATAAGCTTATCTCATTCTAATTTAGACGGCATTGCGGTTTTTAATGATTCAACTTTGAGTTTTGCACCAGGGGAGACTAGAGAGGAAATCTTGACCTTTGCTGCTCCAAACAGCCCAGGAGTTTATGCTGGAATAGTTTCAATAGGGGGCAACGAAATTCCAACTACAATAAATGTCAGGACAAAAGAATTGCTCTTCGATGCTATGATAGTTGTTCCTGAAAAATCTAAAAAAATTGATCCATCAGGCATATTGGAAACACAGGTTACTTTAATCCCTATGGGAGAAGACGGTGACAGAGTAGACGTCACACTTAATTATGTAATAAGAGACTTTGATGGAAATATTTATCTAATAGAAAGTGAAACTATACTTGTAGATTCCCAAAAAAGTTTCAAAAAGTCCTTTAATACAAATAATCTACTCAGTGGAAATTATCTCATTGCTTTAGAGCTAGTATATCCCAATGGGGTAGCCATATCTTCATCTCATTTTTCAGTTGTTAGCGGAGGAGGATATCTTGTGGAAATCGGTTTTTTAGCATCGATAATTATGGTTCTTTTAGCGATTATGATTTTCTGGAGAATAAGTTTAATTACGGGTAAGCAAAAAGTTACAGGTAAACAAAAGAAGAAGAGTGGTAAATGATGGCCAAGTCATTAAAAAACGAAGGATTTGATAATAAGTTAAAAAGCCCGTGGACAATTCTAGTCATTTTTTTAATTATTGTAGCCATAGTGGGATTCATAGTTTTTTTTATTTTCCGAACAGTAGACGATGAGCAGTCACTAGAGTCGTCCGTCCTAATTAAGGTATCCATGAGTCATAATTCTTCCCATTCAGAAACAATTCAGGTTAAAAATATTGAGCCATATGCTCTTTCATATGTTGTTAAGAAACAGGGATTAGGAAACATTGCTTCTTTATCAGAGACAGAGTTTATTTTAGATCCAGGAGCCACAAAAGAAATTGAACTTAGTTTTAGTGAGGCAGGAGAATTGGGTAAAAATATTTATACAGGTAAAATTTTACTCGATTCCAATATAGAAGTTAATGAAATCCCATTAATACTCGAGCTAAACAGCAAAATTGCAGGAGTAGAAGGAACAATTGACCTAGTCTCAGGATCACAAATTACTCCAGGGGAAAAAGCAATTTTTGTAATGCAATTATATGATTTCTCCAGAAGCGAAGACAAGACGGTTTCATTAAAATATGGGATATATGATTTTGAAAATAATGAGATTGTTTCAAAAGAAGAACAAATTTTCCTAAGCGACAGGGCATCAATTACAAGATTTCTAGATTTAGACACCAGTCTTTCCAAGGGGGACTATGTAGCATATTTAACAATAGAAAACGAAGAAGAGTTTTTCACAAATAGCATTATTGTAAGCGTCAGCGAAGAAGAGTTTTTCAGTTTTTTTGGTGAAAATCAAGTATATTTTTTGGGGCTTTTGGTCGTATTCTTTATTTTCTTTTTGATATTTGTTCTTTATAATGAAAATTCTCAAGAAGAAATCGTTAGAAAGCTAGGAGAGCAGTATCATGCAGAGCTTAATTCTCAGGTGGAGTCATTAAAACTAAGGCAAAAACAAAGTGAGTCTTTATTGAAGACCAAGGAAGAAAAGGAGCGAAATAGAAAATATTTTGAGGACTTAATAGCAAAAGCCAAGATCCAAGCAGAGTCGGTCAGAAGATCAAGAGTTAGGGAAATTAGGGAGGTGGCTGTATCTAGTGGGGGCGACAAAGAGCGCATTATGAAAGAAAAATTAGCAAAGTGGGAGGAAGAGGGATATAAGCTTCCTAGCTCTCTTCGGGGCCGCATTTCTGATTCTAAAACAAAAAGATAAGATATAAAAAAGATAATAGTATATAATTAATATGAAAAAGAAAAAAGAGGTTGAATTTCAAAGTCAAGATGAAATAGATAGGGATTTTAAGATATATGAGTCGGGAATTTTGAGACTAAAAGATTTGGAGAACACATTAAATCATTTAAACACTAGAGGTTTTTGGGAGGAGGAAAAGAAGATACGTGCCAAGTTAAACAGTATAGGCGAAATTCCATCAATAGAAATAGCCCTACAGGCTTTAGAAAAAAAGATTATTAAAAAGCATGGTAAAAATAATTTATACAAAAAGGCGCTTAAACCATTAAAAAGAAAAAAGCGTGCCTATAAAAAAAGGGAAGTGGTCATAGGAGATGTGCCAGACCCAGTCGAGGCTCCAAAAGAGTCTCAAAAAAAAGATAGCTCAAAAAAAGCTAACCCTCCTCTATTAAAAGGTCTTCTTCCCCCACTAAAGAAGGCTCAGGCAAGTAAAAGCTATGAAGAAGAGGTAAAGGGTGCAATTCAAGGTGAGAATAAAAAGCCGGTTGTTATTGACTCTGTCTCTAAGAAGAATAAAGACAGACTAGCTGAAGATTTAGAGGTAGAAAAAGCTCGTTTGCTAGCACGTCAAAAAGAGCTAGACAAAAAAGAAATAATCTTAAAAAAAGCTTCCGAAAAATCACACGATATTAGCTTAAACACAGAAAACTACTCTTACAATAAACCAAGAACAAGGCAAGCCATATCAAAACTATTAGCACTAAGGGGCAAAAAGAGCAAAGACCGTTTTTTAAGAGAAATTTCTAAATAATTATTTTTTTGATTTTTTCCTTCTTTTCGTTTTTTCCTTCTTTTCTTTCAGTAGAATGTCTAGTTTTTCATCTATTCTTTTAACTTTGTCGTCGATTTCTTTAATTCTTGATCGCATTTTTATGTCTCTAAAAACTTTTATGAGCAGATAGATGGCATAAATTATTACAAATATTCCAACAGCTTGAATAAAGGTAACTAGCCATCCAAACTTATCAAGCAAGACAACAACAAGCTCTCTTACAATGTCGCCCACTGTTATATTAACCTCTTCTAAGACCATGAAAACAAGAGGAGTTTAGTATTTTTAAGAGTATTCATTAAGCTTTTAAAGCAATTTTATTAAATTACTTTATGGCTCTGTAGCTCAGCGGTAGAGCGCCGCTCTCATGAGGCGGAGGCCGGGAGGTCAGCACTCCCCAGAGCCATCCTTAAAAAAATGGACGTGATAAACTTTTGGTCGCTAATGCATTTTCTAACAGGAGTAGCTCTCGGTATAATATTTGGGCTAAGGAAAACTAAATTTATTAAGTCACTTATAATAACATTGATTCTTGCTTTAGCTTGGGAATATTATGAAATTCTGATTAGCATAGGAGAAAGCACTCTAAACATTATCTCTGATGTAGTTTTTGTTTTACTGGGGATGTTAATTTTTTATAAAATCATTTATAGATATAATCCAAAAGAAGAAAGACTAACTCATCATAGGAAAATGTTTGATGTATGGTCTATAAATCATTTTTTCACCGGCGCAATTTATATAACTGTAATGGAAATCCTAAATTCTCCCCTTTGGCTTTCGTTAATTTCTTTTTTGATAGTATCCTTTGGTTGGGAATATTATGAAAGAGTTATTAAGGTTGGAGAATACAAAATAAACAGAGAGGGCGATATAATTTCTAATCTTGTTGGATTTTTTTCTATACTCTTTGTAAATTTATACTTATCAAGCATTAATCAAAGAGTCGCGTTGATAATAGCGTTTATTTTAATGGGTACCATAGTAGTTTCTTTTATAAAACTAAAAGAGCACACAAACAATTAGTTCTCAAATACAAATCTATCACCATAATCCTTTTAAACCCTCGACATGACATAAAATTATGGTAAACAAGATTGAACGACCGTTAGATGTATTGAATATGTCTAAAGGTAAAGAGGTTTTGGTGCAGCTAAAGTCCGGCAAGCAATTTGTTGGTACACTTTTAGCGTTTGATATCCACATCAACGTGGTATTAGACAATGCAAAAGAGATAGAAAACGGAGAACAATCCAAGAGCTTTGGATTAAGCTTCCTTAGAGGGGACACAATTGTTTTCATCTCACCTTCTGCAGCATCAAACTGAATTTGAGTGTTAGCTGAGAATTAATTTCACTTCAGCACACGAATTCTGCAAGATAAAACGCTAGCGAGAGCTGGGGCACATACTTTTATGTGTAAATATTTAAGCTCAGTTATTAAATCTATCAAAATCCCTAAAACTCAAAACTATCAAAATCCCTACACAGCACACTATTCTTAAATTCCTTCTTGACGGCCCTTTCAACATCTCTCATGATTGCTTCTAGTCTTTGAGAAAAATGAAACAATAAAAGTCTCTTTGATTTCGTCTTTTTGGCTAGGCCCACAGCCTGCATTGCAGTCATATGAAGATGCTCTGCTGCAAGGTCTATTTCATCAAAATAAGTTGCCTCACATATTAACACATCAGAGTTCTTCGCAAATTTTTCAAACTCTTTTTTGTATTTTGTATCAAATATCATTGTAACTTTTCTTTCAGGCTCTGTATAAATCATCTTGCTACCATCAACCACCTTTCCATTTATCTTTACTTTTTTACCAGCCGCAAGCTCTCCGACGATAGGCCCCTTAATATCGCCTAGTTTTTTTAATTTATCAGTATCTAATCTTTTTCTACCTTCTATTCTAAACGAGTAATTAAGACCACTGCATCTGTGATCAATTTCCTCCGCGTCTATTCTAAAATCTTTTTCTTTCAATATTTCACCAGCTACAACCTCTAAAATCTCAATATTAAATCCAATATTTTTTATGTGCGCTCCTACCATTTCTTGAAATTTTCGCTGGCTTCCCACCGGCCCATAAAGCTTCAGATCTTTTTTATATCCATTAAGGTCAAGTGTTTGAAGTAGCCCAGGAAGGCCCAGGATATGATCTCCATGCCAATGGCTAATAAATATTTTATCAATTTTACATGGGTTTAATTTCGCTATTCTAAACTGCCTTTGCGTTCCCTCTCCACAATCAAAGAGGATATTTTCTCCATTGTATTGCAGCAGCACAGCTGGGTGGTTTCGCTTTGCCGTTGGAATAACGCATCCCGTACCCAAAAAGGTAATTTTTCCCTTATTCATAAATTGTAGAAAGAAAATAGGTTTTTATTTGTTTGGAAAGAATAAAAGCAGAGGCTGGGAATCGAACCCAGGATCAGCGGGTTGCAGCCGCTTGCCTTACCGCTTGGCTACCCCTGCAAAGCGCTTCCGGCAGGATTTGAACCTGCGACTTTCGCCTCACTCCGCTTTTATAAACTTAGAAGGGCGACGCTCTATCCAGGCTGAGCTACAGAAGCATAATTTTATGATGAATAATTTTGTTTATAAAATTATCTACTACTGATTTTTTACAGGTCCAAAGAACCCACGACCCGTTTGCCTTATCATAATACGGCTCATGAAAAAATATGTCCAAATCCGCACTTATTGATCTAATTTCGTCTAAAAATGATTTAGACTTCTGTCTCAATTGCACTGCAGCCCCTGAATGATGTTTGTAGATATTACCATCACATTCAAAAACTCCTTTAATAAACGCCCTTTTCCAGATGTTGTTACCCCTAATACTTTCTGGAACCTTGATAGTAGCATATTTTAGACCTATTGGTAGCTCGTATAATTCTGATAATAACATTACAAGAGGTTTGGAAAATGCATATAGCTGATAATACGTTCTAACAGCATAATAGACCGCGTCAATTCCAAAAAGAGATTTAATCAAAGACTTCAAGAAGTTTATTTTTTCTAATGAAGAAGAAGTTATTTGAACACACCAGGAGTTTCTTTTTTCTCTTTCTTGATGTATCAAACACCCATCTCCCAGAATAATTCCTAAAAGATAACTTAAACTCTCATTAATGCCGTTTGGAATTTTAATCAGATTGCCACCCTGTATCGAAAAAGATTCTATTTCTAAATTTTGAAAATTTGATTTCTCAAGGAGATTTATGACCACGCTTAATGGAATTGGTCTTTCTTGCATCCTCCAAAAGTAATAAGACCTTGTGGAAAAATTTTCAAAGTCTGAAGGCTTAAATTGAAAAAGCAAGCTAGATAATTCATAAGAGAAAATGCATATCTCTTGACCAGAATCTGCAATTTTTTTTAGTATTTTGATAGTGAACCCCATACTAATGTATAAGAAGGAGAAACTATATAAATTTTTCTAAAAAAACATGAATACTCTTATAAATCCAAAAATCATCATTTTTTTATGACAAATGATCTAACAATCGAAGAGATGGCAAACTTCTGCAAAAGAAAAGGGTTTGTCTATCCTAGTGGAGACATTTATGGCTCTGTAGCCGGATTCTGGGATTTTGGCCCCATCGGCGCTGAACTTAAGAAAAACCTAAAAGACTCTTGGTGGAAATATCATATCAATGCCAGAGAAGATATTGTAGGCATAGACGGCAGCATTGTTACAAACCCAAAAGTATGGGAAGCCTCAGGCCATGTTGAAAATTTTGTAGACTATGCGGTAGAATGTAAAAAATGTAAAAATAAATTTAAAGTCGATAAAAATGAACTAGAAAGCGCAAAGTGTGATAAGTGCGGAGGAGATATAGAAAATAAGGGTAAGTTTATTCCAATGTTTACAACAGGAGTTGGCCCAATTGAAAGTGATTCTGTAAAAGCATATTTAAGACCAGAGACAGCACAGCTAATTTTCACTAATTTTAATTTAGTGCAAAAAGATTCAAGGCTAAAATTACCATTTGGGATAGCTCAAGTTGGAAAAGCTTTTAGGAATGAGATTGCACCTAGAAATTTTCTTTTTAGAAGTAGAGAATTTGAGCAAATGGAAATAGAATACTTTATTGATCCTGATGAAAAGAAAAAATGCCCATTCGATATTCCCGAAATGGAAGTTTTAGTTTATTCTTCTGATATGCAACAGCAAGAAAAAGATCCTAAAAAAATGTCAATTGCCGAAGCACTAAAAAAGAAAATAATAGCCCTTCCTTGGCATGCATACTGGCTATCAACTGAGCTTAATTGGTTTAAGTCACTTGGTGTCAACATGGATAAGTTCAGAATAAGACAACATCTTCCCGACGAGAAGTCACATTATTCAACAGACACATGGGATTTAGAATATAATTTTCCATTTGGCTGGAAAGAGCTTCAAGGAATAGCTGACAGAGGAACTTATGATTTATCTCAGCATGAGAAGCATTCTAAAAAGTCTATGGAAATAATGGATGACGCTAAATGTAAAAAGATATTGCCAATGGTTGTAGCCGAGCCAAGCCTAGGAGTTGAGCGAGCATTCCTTGTATTTTTATTCGATGCATATTCTGTTAAAGACAAAGACAAGGTAGTTCTAAAACTAAACCCAAAACTTTCCCCAGTCAAAGCTGCAATTTTTCCACTTGTAAAAAAAGATGAAAAGTTAGTTGAGAGCGCAAGGAAAATATATGATTCATTAAAAA
Organism: Candidatus Woesearchaeota archaeon; assembly: GCA_964489675.1. Lineage (GTDB taxonomy): Archaea > Nanobdellota > Nanobdellia > Pacearchaeales > GW2011-AR1 > JAGVXH01. The sequence continues at coordinate 28,199 of CAZAZO010000001.1, forward strand.
TAGAATTTAATGTAACTTACGACGAGAGTGGCTCAGTTGGTCGTAGATACGCAAGAAACGACGAGGTCGGAACCCCGTTTTGCATTGTAACAGATGATCAAACCATTCAAGACAATACAGCTACAATTAGAGACAGGAATACCGGAGAACAAAAAAGAGTAAAAATTGAAGATATGAGAAATGTTATTAGGAGCTTAGTCTGTGGCGAAATGGAGTTTGGAGAATTAAAATAGAATGAAACTTTTTTTAGCAATATTATTAGCCTTAGTGCCAATATTTGTTTGGATTATAAATCGAAGAATTGCCAAGCGCAAGAAGAGACTCAAGCTATTAAAAAAACACATAACTATTTACTATACAGATCTATTATTTGTAATATTTAATTTTCTTCTCATCTATTCAGTCGCAGAGATGAGTGCAGCACTAGTTGTTTGGATTCTTATAATTTCATGTCTTACAGGAATAGCTATGCATGTTTTTTGGACAAAATTATCACACGATCATCTCTTAAAATATCCTGAGATGGCTACAATTCATGCGGCCTATTTTGTCTTCCAGTTTATTTTAATTATTATTTTTCTACTCTCAGATTCTACAAATTATTTATTTACATCTATTAATTTATTTTTATTAGGAGCCTATTTCATGAGTTATTTTTTTGTGTCTGGGAAAATTAATCCTAAGGCGCTAAAATCAGATATGCTCATGGGGCTACTTGGATTAGTAGTCGTAGTATTAAAGGGGGTTCTCCTTCTCCACTAAACTTATATACTCTCAGATATATATTGTAGTAGAGGTGAAAATTGTATGGCAAGAGTAGCACAGGAACGCTTCACTTGTCATTTTAAAAAACAAAAATGACAAACACTATTGCATTTGTATCCGTTAAGGGAGGTGTGGGAAAAACTACCTTAGCGCTTGAAACAGCTTCGGCTCTTGCTAATTGCTATAATAAAAAAGTATTGCTAATTGATGCTAACTTTTCTGCTCCAAATTTAGGAATTCATCTAAATTTGACAAATGAAGTAACTCTTCATGACGCGTTAAATGGCCTTCCTCTTCATAATACAATATATGAGGCCCACGGAGTAGATGTTATTCCAGCAGACCTTCACTATAGTGATTCAGTAGACCCATTCAAATTAAAAAAATTAATTGCTAAATTTAAGTCAAGGTATGATTACATAATAATTGATTCTTCACCAAACTATGAAGAGTTAAAGCCAGTAATTGCAGCAGCGGACAAAATATTTTTAGTTAGCTCCCCAGACCACGTAACACTTGAAACCACAATGAAGGCTGCAGAGTTAGCAAAAAGTGAGAAAACACCAATACATGGAATAGTTGTAAATAAGATAAGATCTCCCAAGCACGAGATGAACTTAAAGCAAATAGAAGAAGCCTCAGACATTCCAGTTGTCGCAAAGATCAAATCCCATAACAATATGGCAAAGTCCTTATACTACCAAAAGCCACTAGGAATTCTAGAGCCACACAATAGTGTTTCAAAAGAAATAAGGAGATTTTCTTCTGCAATCTGCGGTGAGCCAGAGTTTCAAAACAAGCTTCTTCAAAAATTATTAGTAAAAGTTTCAAAAGAAAAAATCAATAGAGATATACTAAGACAAAACTTTTATGAAAAACAAATAAGATAATCAATTTTTTTTAATAATTATTTCCATTGTTGAAACAGTAACTTTTTTACCTTCTTTTGTTGTAAATTCTTCACTTCCAATCCTAATATCGCTAGTAGACAGATTTTCTTTTGCAAATTTTCTTTTTGTAAGCTCTACAATATCAATAGCCTTAGATGTAAATTTACCACGAGATTTTACTAATACTTCATTAACTCCATTAGAATTAAATTGCATAATTATTCCACTAACATAGTTCATTAAGGGCTTTGATCCTACAAAAATTGAGTTAATTTCCTTCTTTTGTTCCATCTTCAGTGTCGTCAATTAGGGTTTTGGTGTTCTTCTTGATCCTTGCCAAATAACCCGCTATCTTATTTCTTGTTTTTTTACTTGGGAGCGTGCTTCCAATCGCTTTTTTATTGTGATCAAAGTCCTTTGTAAAACTATCAGGATCATTTCCAACTAATTGCCTTGACGTTCTCTTGATTAATTTCGGTTTTATTCTTCCCATAAAAATTGATGCAAAAATGGCTTTTTAAGGATTATGGTAGACCTTTTCTTTCTAGAAAGAAAACCTCTTGGAAAAGAAAGTCAGTGTTGTCAAGCCTGCGCCCGCTCGGCTTGTGAGCAGAGTGGGGACTACAGCGGTCTAACTTTAATCAAATGCTTATAGTCTCTATATGGCTCAATCGCTTTTTTCGCGATTTCTCCGGTTGTAAAAAGTAGTACTTGTTTCTTTTCTTCTTTAATTTGCTCAAATATTTTTTCAAAGTCCTTTTCTGTTAAGCTTTTCTTGTCTTTTGCCATAATTAAAATTTCTGTTTCCCCAAGCGGCCCATTCATTCTTCCAAGAAGCTTTAATTCTTTTTTCTTAACGTCAGTTTCTTCTAATATTTTGATGTTCAGTTTTTCTAATTTTGGCCCAACCAATTCTAAAAGGCTTTTTTCTTCCGCATCAGTAGTCTCTCCTTTTGTTTCTTCAAATATATTTTCTGGTTGTTTCCCTTCAGATTCTTCTTCTGCTTCCTCATTCTTTTCCTCTGGCGCTTCAGGATCCTCATTTCGCAACTCGGACGACGCATTTTGTTTATTATTAGCTTTATTTGTCAAAATGGTAGATCCTCGACCACCCAGTTCGTCAATCTTCGATTGTTCATTTTGTGAGCCTGAATCGTCCCCATTAATCACACTCCTATTGTTCTCTTCCTTCCCTTCAGATTCTTCTTCTGCCGTATTCTTGCTGATCCCTAATCCTTCATCCACTTCCTCTTCAGTCGCAAACGCATATCTCCACATTATCCTGCCGTTATTATTAAACATCACAGCAAAGTCCTTAAGAGATCTAAGTGCAACTCTCGTTTGAGGGTTCTGCATGGCATCATCTAGCACAATTTCTTTTTTTAGTAAAAGATACGTTTGTTTTGGAATATCTTTTAGGTGTTCATCTGCAAATTTTTCTAACTGCTTTTCTTGTCCCTCCAAATAGTAAATTGGAGTAGAGCCCACCTTCATAGATGTAAATTTAATATTGTGATGTTGTAAAAGTTCAGACAAAATCGCCCCAGCCCACATAGGATCAACCTTCAATTCCCTGGCAATTCTAACAGGAATCGTCGGACCATTTCGCTCAAGATAAGCAATTGCTTTTTGTTTTAATTCTTGTACATTTATCATGTAAAAATTAGGGGATGAGTGTTTTTTAAGCTTGTTGTGCATCCGCGACAGAATCGAAACACTCCTTTTCGAAGAAGCAATATTTATACTCATCATATATAGTAAGACTTGTGTAGTCAGAGACAATATCGTGGAAAGTCTTCATAAAGTTTCTTATTAGTCCTCTAAATTCTTCAATATTTTTGCTTTCTATATCCAATTCAATTTGCCATGAGCCAAGGCACTTAACAGCATATATTATATTAGGGTTTTTCAAACAGTAATCGATTATTTTATTTTCCGAAATACCATCGAGTTTCCGTAGGGAGATTAAAACCTTATTGAAGATTCTATTGAGCCCATTAACATTTGGCCAAATCATAAAGTGTTCAATTATGCTAGCTCTTTCGAGTTTTTTAATTCTTTGAATAACAGAATCAGAAGAGATTCCTAATTTATGAGCAATATCAATGGCATTTATTCTAGAGTCTTTTGATATCTCATTTAAGATTGCAATGTTATTCTCATCTAGTTTAACATTTTCAGGGGTTCCACCCCATATAATTTCTCTCTTGATATCGGCTCTCTTATCTACGAGATAGTCTCTATAAAAATGATGCGCATCTATAATTGTAGAAGTATCTTGTTCTTTAATGAATTTTCCAAATTTGTTATTAACCTCCATAATTATTTTGTTTAACTCTTGCATTGTTCTTGCTTTTGGGGCATAGATAAGTGAATACCCACCATCACATGAAGCAACCCAACTAACAAAGGGATTTTTTGACAAAAAATTAATCATTTTCATCTCTTCAGCTTCGCTAATATTTTGTAGTTTAAGATATATTTTATGATGAGTAAATCCTAGCTTTGACATATTAATAACAGAAAGATAGTTTCTTATTATCCCTTTCTCAATATATTTTCTTAATCTGTACAAGACAGTCTCTCTTGACAGCCCAACTTTTCTTGCTATTTTTGTTAAAGGTTGTCTAGAATTCTTATCGAGTTCATATAATATTTTCTTATCTTTCTTGTCCAATTTAGCCATATATTAATGTTAGCGGTTTATATTATATAAATTTATCTATTTTCATTAAAATATTAATACATACTTTAATATATAACTAATCTGTTATTATCATAAGATGGTAAAAATGAGACTTAAGGAAAGACTGGAATTATCGCAAGAAAGGTTTGAAGAAAGATTCAAAGTTACGCAAAGAATGATAACGGAGTCTCTTTATAGGGAGAATCTTAAAAGTTACGCAATAGCAATAGGCTCAGGGGAGGATATAGGGGTTGCAGGAATGCCATGTGTGGGCATAAATTTTTCTGACTTCGGGTGTGGCAAGAAGTGCAACCCCAGACCTTCTGGCTGGAGGGGTCAAGTAGATGCCTTTTATGTAAAGCGAGCCTTGGGGTTCCCATTTGTTTTTAAAAACATCTTTTTAGAGGATCCTGATTCTAAAGCAGATTTTTTGACAGAAGCGGGGTATACAGAAAAAGCACTTGATTTTTATTATCAGGCTTTAATACAGGAAGACCCAAGGCGATGCAGGGATGAACACCACTTGAGCAAAGGGAAGCATATCAAGATTTCTTGGCCAAGCGGAGGGGTTGGTGAGGGACGAATGACGGGAAGATATTACATAAATTGTGGCTGGGGGAATATTGAATATGTTCCACTTGGAAAAAAGAAGCCCATTAATAGCAGTGGATTAAATATGGATTGGCTGCAGTTTATAGATCCAGAAAAACCAGAAAAAGTTAAGCATAGAGTGCGAGAGGTTGGAAATGATTTAATTCAAAGATGCAGCGAAAGGGGAAGGTATAAAGCGGCTGGAAGAATCGCAGAAAAAGTAGATCGAATTATAAAATATAAGCCGAGAATACCATCCTCCACCTAGCCTACAACCGAGTCCACCCAACTTCATAATAGGTCACATCGTTTTCCGCGTCAACTATAGCCAGTAAAAGATTTTTCTTAGTTGAATGTGCAACCCTATTTTTACTAGAAAATTCTGTCCAACCAAGACTCCCCCTTTCTGAATCCACAAAGCATACCCATTTGGAGTGCTGATTTCTTTTTTTATAAACTCTAAAATCTGATCCATATTTTAATGCAGTTTTTGGGATTAGACCCTTATCTTTGAGGTTTTTGTAAACAGTATATTTTAGCAGAATTTTTTTATCTATTCTCAAAAGCTTTTTCAAAAGTTTCCTCTTGCTAAGCATTTTCTCTTTGAGATCAAATACATTCATTAGATTTTTTTCTACAAGATAAAGGGCTTCTGAGAACATATAGATAATTTTATCACCCTCTTTTTCTCCAATTTTCTGTGAGGCCTGAAGGTCTAAGGCAGACTTCTCGTTAGAAGAGATGCAGCCCCCTATCAGATATGCTGTAATTTTCCCCATAAATGTGTTATGCACAAGATGTTTAAATGTGTTTGTAGCGTAGTCTAGTAGTCAAACAAAAGATTTATATATTTTATAAGATATAATATTTTATGAGGTTAAGATTTCTTAATGGAAAGCAAGGAGAATTAGTCCACTTGGCAAAAAATAATTTAACCTGGAGAGAATTGGCAGAGCAATTAAAAGTTAGCGAGGGTTATCTTAGGAATGAATTAAGGCATGAAAAAAGATTGCTTTCACAAAATATTTATGAGAAACTTTGTCAAATCGCAGGAGTTAACTTTGATAATTTTATTATTGAAAAATTAAATGATAATTGGGGCAAATCCAAGGGTGGAATTCTGTCCCCAGGTAATACTAAGAAAATAATATATCCAAAAAAATCAGTAGAACTAGCAGAATTTTATGGGGCGATGCTTGGAGATGGTAATTCTACTGCGATAAAAGGCAAAAAGTTAGGTACTTATATGATTAGAATTGTGGGAGATATAAATTTAGACAAAGAATATCATCTTGATTTTTTAAGGCCATTAATGGAAGAGCTTTTTGGTTTAAAGGTCAAGGTTGGAAGGTATAAGTCCAATACTAGATTTTTACAAATCCACAGCAGAGAGGTAGTAAGTTTTTTAAAAAGCATGGGATTTTCTCCAGGAAATAAAATAAGAAACAAGTTGAGAATACCAAATTGGATTAAAGACGATAGGAAATTTTTATGTGCCTGCCTAAGGGGTCTTTATGATACGGATGGAGGAATTTATAAGTTAAATAATCAAACAACGTGTCAAATATGTTTCACAAGCAATAGCCCTCCTTTGTTAAATGATGTAAGAGATTCATTATTTTCACTCGGAATGGCTCCTTCAAGGGTTACAAATGGAAATAAGGTGTATCTTACAAAAAGATCAGAATTGCAAAAGTTTTTAAAAGAAGTAGGATTCTCAAATCCAAGACACGCTGACAAAGTCAAAGTGTTTAATCTAGTCCCGTAGTGTAGTTGGTCAAGCATTGAGGGTTTTGGTCCCTTAGACCCAGGTTCGAATCCTGGCGGGGCTATTTCCTCGGAATCGGCTTGATGAGAATCTGGGTCGACCCAGGCGAAAAGCTTTGCTTTTGTGCATCCATTAAATAAAAGACTATTTTAAGCAAAAGAAAAGTTTGAGTAGAATCCTGGCGGGGCTATTTCTACCCATAAGGGAAAGTTTGGTGATTGTATGAAATATGGAATTCAATTATTCAAGACGAGAAGAAGCAGAGTTTTTCAAGGGAAAAGAAGGGAGAGTTATAGAATTAATCGAATATAATCCATTTGTAAATAACATACATTTTTTATTAAACAATCCGGAGTTAGCCAGAATTCCAGTGTTAAACAAGCACGGCGAAAGAAGGAATCCCAATTGTATAGGAACGGCATTTTTTATTGCTGGGATTAGCTCTTTGGGGTATCCATATCATGCATATGATAATGAGTTAGGCGGGCATAGAGTAAAAGATGATCCGAATAGAAGCTATGAAGATAAATTAAAAGATACACTATCAAGAAATATTCATAATAAAATTCCGGGAGCATTCGTATATTCTCTGATGGATAGTTATCATGTCTCGATTTATCTTGGAGCTATTGAAGACATGGATATATTTTTCTCTCAATTTGGATCTATTGGAAGTAAAAGAATGTTTGGGACACAAACTGAGCGATGCTTCGGAAATCCAATGTTTTATCTTCCTACAAGTCTTTCGAGATCAACACAATAACCTTTTTAAACCCAAAATTCACTTCATATGTATGGAAAAATTAGACAAACCAGTTTGGGTTAAGATGAAAGAGCCAGAGCTAAAAAAAGTAATCTTAGAGCTATCTGAAAAGTATGCACCAAGCCAAATAGGAATTATCCTACGAGACCAATACGGAATCCCAACAACAAAGGTTTTCGGCAAGAAGCTGAAGGCATATTTAGAAGAATTAGGAATCCAGCGAAACGAAGATTTAGAAAACGCAGAAAAAAAGGTTGAAGGAATGAAAGAACACCTTAAGCACAACGTTACAGACAGGCATGCTAAGCACAAATTGCAAAAAGCACAGTCTAGATTGAATATCTTAAGGAAATATTTTGCTAGAAAGAAAAAAGAGTAAGGCTATTATTTCTTACCTAAATTTTTGACATATTCTTATAAAATCCTTATTTCCACTTAAAAATTTGCGTTACCACTCCTCCCAACACTTGTTCTCATCCTTTGGAATTTGTCATACTGCCCACTATTTTGCTCCGCAAAGCCCACCCTTATCTCTCGTGCTCCGTAGTCTTTGGTTGCACTCGCCAATTTAGCAAATTCCACCCCACAGCTCTTAAAGCCACTGTTGTTCCCCGCAAGAGCACACAAACCTTTATAAAAAAAAGTGATTTTTTTGGGTAATGTTAAAAGAGGTTGATAAGTTTACTAGTGAATTTTTAGAATTTTCAAAAGATAAACCTATCAGAATCATATCTCATCTTGATACCGACGGTATAACCTCAGCATCCATTCTAACAAGAACACTTCAAAGACTTGATAAAAAGTTTAGTGTCAGAATTGTCAAGGGATTAGACGAAGATATTGTTACAGAAGAGCTTTCCCGTCAGCCAAAAGAAGTCATACTTTTTTCTGATTTAGCGTCGGGGTCGATGGAATATTTGTCAAGAGCAAAAGAAAAAGTATTTGTTTTAGACCATCATGAAGTTAATAGTTCTCAAATCCCAGAAAATGTCACAATTGTCAATCCTCATTTAACTGACGACTTTGAATCAAACAATTGCTCAGGAGCCGGTCTTTGTTATCTTTTTGCAAAAAGCGTTATGGATAGCAACCAAGACCTAGCAAAATTGGCCATAATCGGGATGGTAGGAGACAGGCATGAGACTAATATCTCTAAAATAAATCAGCACATAATCGACGACTGCGATGAACTAGAGGTTAAAAAAGGACTTGTAATGTATCCAGCAACTCGTCCCCTGAAAAGAACCCTAGAATATTCTACCTCTCCTTATATCCCCGGCGTTACAGGCAACGGAGACGGTGCAATCGCACTTTTAAGAGAAGCAAACATATCTTTTGACAAATCTCTTTTAGATTTAAGCGAAGAAGAAATGTCTAGGTTAGTCACAGGAGTTATGCTCAGGCGCACACAAGGCGGAGACTCAAGCAGCGCAGTTGGAAATCTATATATTATGAAATTTTTTAACACACTAGAAGACGTCAGAGAAATTTCTACTCTAATAAACGCATGTTCTAGGCTAGGAAATCATGACATTGCAATTTCTTATTGCCTGCAAAGTCAAAGGGCAAAGGAACAAGCATTAGAAATACATACCGACTACAAGCAAGAACTAGTCTCAGGCTTAAGGGTCGCAGAAAACATGGACAAAATTCATGGAAAGAAGTTTGTGATATTAAATGCTCAAGATAAAATAAAAGACGCAATTATTGGAACAATTTGCTCAATGCTTTCTTCTAGTCCAACATATGAGGAAGGAACTGTTCTGGTCGGGATGGCATATAACGAGGACAAAATTAAGGTATCAGCTAGAATTGCAGGAAGAGAAGGAAGAAATCTAAAAGAGTTAATGGAAAAAACGATCGTTGAATTCAAAACCGACAACCCAGATTCTCTAGCAGAAGTCGGTGGACACGAAAAGGCCGCCGGATGTTTAATAGAAGCAGAAAAAGAAGAAATCTTTATTGAAAAACTCAAAAAGAACCTAGAGGTTGAGGTCATTAGGGTTTAGAGAGGCTACACCCCAAATTAATTTTATTCATTCATAATATACCCACTACGCTTACGCTACCCACCCTTATCTCTCGGGCTTGGCTGCTAGTATTCGCCCTCGCCAAAAATAGTGAATGAAGCAATTAATTTCTGATTTGTGAACGTAGTCGCTTAGAGAGAAATGTTTATATAATTGGCTTTTCTGGTTATGACATGGTAGATGATTATGAGACAATAGATAGTTTAAGTATCGATGCGAGTCCTCATAAAAGAATAGGAATGAGGGTTGTCTCTGAGTCAAGTTCGAGAATTCGTGACAGAAGACCATACAGCGCTGAAGTAAAGTGGCCAGAAGATGAATTGTTTGATCCTAGTGGTATTACACGAGAAGAGGCATGTGCTGCTGCAGAACTTTGTGCTGGCTGAGGTTTAATTCAGACAGAGATTTCAATACATCTGGCTTTTATATAAATTTTTTCAGATTATATACTAATTAGAATTACTTGCTACGCTTAAGTCTTCTCTTCCGCTTTTCTTTCTTAAGTCTCTTACGCTGCCATTTCCATCTCATCTGGCCTTTCTTTTTCCATCTTCTACTAGATCGTTTCATAAAAGAAATTCAAAAAATAGGTTTATAAATGTTTAGTTGTAGGATTTGACATAGTCCCATAGTCTAGTGGTCAAGGATCCGAGACTCTGGATCTCGGGACCCAGGTTCGAATCCTGGTGGGGCTATTTTAGTTTTCCAGGATGAGAACCTGGAGGTTCGATGAGGAGCTTCAATTTTTCTTTTAGCAATAGACAAATCTAGAAAAATGCTAAGTCCGAGCACTGGTGGGGCTATTCTTCTTTTGCAAATTGTTTCTTCCTGCTATGAAGCTCTTCTTTTAGCCTAGCTCTTCTTCTCGTAATTTGATTGTATATATCAAGACATCTTTTGCCTCTTTCTCTCATATATTTCTCGGACAATGCGCCGCTCATTTCTCTTTCTCTAGAGATATACTCAGACATATATTGAATTAAAAAAGTTCTATTGGTTGCTTCGCCACTTTTTTCATAAAGTTTCAAATCATAATCTAGAGTGCCCAGGAGCGCGGTATTAAACCTATCTTTTGCCGCTCTTGCGATCAGTGTATCGTCCTTCAGAAAATATTTGGCTATAGCCTCAGCAGAATGAGTCCCAACACATGCAGCCAAAAGCTTTCTTTTGTCACAATCGCCCCTAAGCAATTCTCGCCCATATTCTTTTCTGGCTTCTCTCATAATTAGATCTGAACCAATGCCAAGTTTTTGGACACATTCCTCTATGCCTCCAAAATGTCTCTGGAATTTTATTGAGCTAGTCCCTACTCTCTGTAAGTCTCGCCTCCAAAATAAGGGGTTTAGATTGTCAGCAGCAATACCAACAAGCCCCATCATTAGATGTTTTAAAAAACTAGTTTGTCGATGTGGGGGCACTAGATCAATTCTTTCATCAATTCTTTCAAGTAAGGAGGCATGTCTGTCTTTAGACCATCCCATAAACCCCTTCTGGATCAGGTCTGAGTATATGCTATTAATCTTTAGATCCTCAATAAAAAGTTCAAAATCTAATGGCCCCGTATCTGTCTCCAGAATGGCATTGGGGTCACTTTTTGAAAAAAAAGAATAAAATTTGGATCTTTTGTCAATCCCGAAGCTAGAGACCCACCCATGCTTAACGGATTCCCATTCAGATTGAACACGTCTTAGCCAGCTAGGTCCAGCAGTCGCTCTCCATACTATTTTCCCTCCAAGTCCAGAATAGTCATTGGGCTCATTATCGTTGTATTGTGGCATTTTTTCTCCAAAATGAAAATTTATTATTATAATTTAAATACTAAAGTCATACCCCGGCTTCACAAATCCTGCAAATCCGTCTTGTTCTGGTCTACATTCATCATGCCTAGCGCCCACCAAATAAGTTTTTTCTTTCACAGACGGTGGAAGCTCTTTTTTTAATTTGTCGTATGAAATGTGAACACCTCCCTCAAAGAATTGGCAGTCTTGGAATATAGTTTTTGGATCGAAAGGAGGAAGTTCAATTGTGTCTCCAGAATAGTATATTTCTCCATTTTTTCCGAATCGAAGACCGTAATTTTCCATAAAGGGTGCATGAGGGGTCGGAAAAAAGCTGGAGGGGGGCAGTCCCCTTGGGTGGTGTTTCATTCCAACATTAATTTTGAAGTAGTCTTGTAATTTAAATGGCTTAAATAGCCCTCTCTCGATACCAATTTTCTCAAGCCTGGGAAAATCTCCTTTGAATTTTTGGTTAAGCCTAAGCGTTGCTTCATTCCACCGGTCTCCAGTTTCCATACCTTCTCTAAGGGAATTCCATACTCTTTGCGCCATGGTGGCGGTTGCAAAATAGATGTTTGGTCTTGTAGAATCTTTCCTGCGATATGAAAAGTAATTCATAAAACCAATTCCTTCAATCCCACCTATGTGATCCGCATGACAGTGGGTTATTGCGATATCTGTTATTTTTTCGAGTTCTCCCGATTTAATTAATCTTAAGAGAACAGATCCCCCAGAATCAATCAGTAGGGTTCTGCCATTACCGCTTATTAAAAAAGAGGTATTGTTAAATTCAGGATTCAGTCCAGATCCACTTCCTATACATTTGATTTTACATGCCATTTTTTCTCTAGCTCAAGAACTAATCGATATAATTTAAATATAATCCCCCCGGGCAAGGGGGAAATAAAAATATTTATATACTTAAAAGCACACAATATTTTATGCAAGAAGTACTAGAATCAATAGGGCTGTCAAAAACAGAAAGCAAAATTTACCTCGCCCTGCTAAAAAGAGGAGAATTGAAAACAAAAGATCTATCAACAGAGACAAAGGTTAATTCTGGGAGATTTTATGAAATTTTAGAAAATTTACAGTCAAAGGGATTCATCAGCAAAATTATAAAAGATGGAGTTATGCATTTCTCTGCGGCCCCACCAAGCATAATAGAAGGGTATTTGGAAAAAAAGAGGTTAGAACTAAAGAAACAACAAGCAGCAGTTAATTCGTCCTTAGTAGATTTGATGAAAATTTATTCAGAGAATTCAAAGGATGTTTCAGTAGAAGTTTTTACAGGTAAAAAGGGCATGAAGTCATCTTACGAAATCCTTCTTTCTCAGGCAAAAAAAGACTCTAATCTTTATGTTCTTGGAACAAACGATCAGGTAAATTCAATTTCTTGGCTAAAAAATTTCTTGGAAACACATCTTTATCCCAAAAGAAAAAGATTGAAGCTACAAATAAAGAAGTTGATGAATGTGGAGGCTCGTGGAGAAAGTTTTTGGTTAGATGATAATTCTAAGCTCAGGTTTACTCATCTGACTTCCTTTACGAGCTTTGAGGTCTTAGGAGACGTTGTAATTATTCAAATTCTTCAAGGGGAGGGGGTTTTTGTGGTACTAAGAGGAGCGCAGGTGGCAAAGGATTACAAAAATCAATTTGATTTATTATGGAAAAATGCAAAAGGTAGGTAGTCCCCACCACTGTGCAATCCACGGACATATGTCCTATGCTAGTAATTTATTAAAATCATTATAAA
>CAZAZO010000002.1:0-26036 GCA_964489675.1 Candidatus Woesearchaeota archaeon
CTACAGCCACATGTGGTGAGGGGTACGGTTTGCCAATTTTTGAAGCAGCATATTCGGGCATGCCTGTTATAGCAACTGATTGGTCCGGTCATTTAGACTTTTTAAGCGCTCCATATAAAGAAAATGGAAAAACAAAAGATAAGAAATTGTTTGCAAAGGTTAACTACACTTTAGCAGAGATTGATGATGCTGTTGTTTGGGATGGTGTGTTGGTAAAGGGCAGTAAATGGGCATACGTTAACCCTGCTTCATACAAAACTCAGCTTCGCAAAGTTTACAAAAGTTATGGTATGTACAAAAAATGGGCCACCGCCTTGCAAAAGCACATTCTAAAAACTCATAAAAAAGAAGATATAATTCAAAAGTTTGTGAACTCACTAGGTATTGAGCCTGAAACCCCAGAAGTCATTGACTGGATGAGTAGTCAGCAAGAGATTGAACAACTCTAGTAATGAAAAATATAGTTTTTATATCAGATTTTTTTTTGAAAGATGGGGTACACGGTGGTGCAGAACAATTTAATGAAAATCTGTTATCTTTGTTATCCCAAAAATATAAAATATCCAGACTCAATAGTCATAATGCCACTCCTGACATCATAGAGGCAGGCAAAGAATCTTTTTTTATAATTTCTAATTTCATGAATCTCTCTGAGGCTTGTAAGAAGCTTTTATTTACAAAAAAGTATATCATCCTTGAGCATGACCATAAGTATATAACGAACAATGATCCTTCCAAATTCGTCAACATGATTGCACCTCAGAACAAGATATGGAATTTAGAATTTTTTCAAAAAGCTCAAGCAGTACTTTGTCAGAGTAAAATACACGCCGAAGTCGCGCAGAAAAATCTATTAGTAAACAACATTATTAATCTTTCTTGTAATTTGTGGTCAGACGAACAATTGGAATTCTTATCTTCTTTTGTGGGCAAAGAAAAGGTGATAAAAAATTCCATTATAGATTCTAACAACAAAAACAAGGGTACCCCAAGCGCCATTAAATACTGTCAAGACAACAATATCGAATTCAACCGTATAGGTTGGCTAGAATATCCACAATTTCTAGAACAACTAGCGAAGACAGAGACATTAATATTTTTTCCACAATGGTTGGAATCATTTAACCGTTTAGTTGTCGAGGCTAAAATCTTGGGATGTAAAATAACAACGAATAAATTAGTGGGGGTAGCAAGTGAAGAATGGTTCCGCAATGCAAAGCCAGAGGACATTATACCCATCCTCAAAGAGAAGAGAGAACACGTATTAAAAATATTTGAAACACTCATAGAAGAAAAAGAGCACAATTTATTAATTCCAGAAATTAAAATACCAAAAGTGTCCATTATAACCTCCTTGTATAAGGGTGGTAAATTTATTAAGAGATTTATGGAAAATATAACATCACAGACGTGTTTTGATAAGTGTGAATTGATAATTCTAGACGCAAACTCACCGGACAAAGAATATGAGACAACTATTAAGGGTTACTTGGATGAATATAACAACATAAAATACAAGAGACTCAAAGACCGAAAGTCTGTTCAAGAAACAATGAACTTGGGGCTAGGACTTGCAACCGGTGAGATATTAACCATAGCTAGTGTTGACGACTTTCGACACCCCGAACACATTCGGACACTATCTTCTGCATTGGTTGTGGACTCGACTGTAGATTTGGTGTACGCAGACTGTTATCAATCATCAGAGTTAGCTGCTAAATTCGAAGAATGTGACAAAAACAACAAATATGAACATTCTATGTTTAAATTCACAAAAGAAAATATGATAAAATGTCTCCCGGGACCAATGCCGGTGTGGAGAAGGTCTGTACACACCAAAACTGGGAACTTTGACGAAAAATATAAATATGCAGGAGACTGGGATATGTGGCTAAGAATGGTCAGAGAGGGAAGCAAATTTAAAAAAATAGAGCAAGGTTTAGGAATTTATTATTTTAATCCCGAAGGCTTATCTACATCTGCTGATAACCACAGAGAAAAGTTTAAAGAGGAAAGAGAAGTATTTAACAAAAACAAGGATATTTTTGGAGACAGAATCACAAACATGTTTGAGGGTTATTTTAATGGAAGATAGGAAATATTTAGTTATCGATTCAAGGCCATACGGCTTTTTCTCAATTTTTATGCACACTATAGACAACCTCAAGTGGGCCGATGACCATGGTTACACTCCAGTAGTCCGTTGGGGCCCGGGCAGAACAGATGTAAACAAGAATCGCCCCGGAGCCGAAAAGGCATCAAGGCTAGCAAACCCAGTCCACGTAGGCACAGAGCCAAACTTTTCGGAATTGTCAGACGATTCTCTTAGAGAGGGGTGTTTATATCTGGACGCGTCCAGGTCTGGTGAGTCATCATATTCTTGTTGGGAACACTTCTTTGAACCTGTCTCTGAATATTCAATTGAACAAGCAATAAATTCAAAACATAAAGTTTCAGATATTTTTCAAGTTGGTTTTCACGATTTGGATGTTTCATCTCTGGAAAGGAAATTTTTAATATTTAATTTACATAGTTATACGCCTTTAAACCTATGGGTGTATTGTTATAATAAAATGCAGACACTTCAAAAGCACCGACAAAGGGTATTTTATTATATTAACAAATTTATCAAAGTGAAGCCGAATATTAAGCAGAAGGTGGATTCTTTCGTAGAGGAGCATTTTACAGAAAATGTTATAGGTGTACACATAAGAGGAACAGATAAGTCTTCAGAATCAACTATTGGTCAAAGACCTTTTATTTCTGTGGAGGACTATATTAGAGATACTGAAAAGGCCCTTGAGAGTAAACCAGGTGCGTCCATATTTATAGCTTCGGACAATAACGAGGCAATTGGGAAGATGTTTAATCGTTTTCCAAATAATAAAATTATTGTATACAAGTGCACAAGAATGTCTTCATATTCTTCACAGACGCCAGTCCATCTTTCGGAGGCCGCTGGTCCTGCAATAGGCGAGGAGGCATTAATAGATTGTTTGCTATTGTCGAAATGCAACCATTTGGTATGCACCGACTCTAACTTGGCTGCAGCCGCACTATACTTTAATCCTAACAGTACATTGTCTTTTGTGAATTTGAAAGGAAATTAAAACATGGATAAGAAATTTTTAATAATAGACTCGCGACCGTATGGTTTATTTTCCATATTTCTACATACGGTAGATAATATCAAATGGGCAAAGGATAACGACTATATCCCAGTTGTACGTTGGGCCCCTGGTAGAAGAGACTCTAACTACGGAAGAAGGGGAACTATAGAATACAGGGACACTAAAAATGCAGGAGTTCTTGACAAGAACAACTTTTTAACAGAAGATGCACCCCCCTCATATGGGAACACACCCGGCCTTAAACACTGTCAATGCTTGTATTGGGCACCGGAGGGCCATCATGGTGAGAAAAACCCGTGGAGGTACTATTTTGAGCCTCTAAACGAGTATACTGTAGAGCAGGCAGAGCAGGCACCACATGATGTTGCCGATATATTTATGGTTGGAGAATTGGACGACGACTTAGACAACAAATTTTTAATAAAAAGTGTTCACCTTTACGAGCCCTTAATTCTTTGGGATATCCTGGGTACCGATAAGGAACAAGGCCACAGGCAAGAAGTGAACGATGTTATAAAAGAAAACATTAAAGTTAGAGAGGAAATTTCATTAAAAATAGACGATTTTTATAAAAAGCATTTTTCACAAGATAAGAAAACTATAGCAGTACACGTCAGAGGTACAGATAAGAAATTAGAATATCCTCACAAGGCATTGCCAATAGAGGCTTATAAGATTGCAATACAGAACTACCTAGATAGTTCAGATGAAATCGTAGACTTATATATAGCCTCAGACAATAATGAGGCTATTGGAGAGATAATAGAAGACTTTAGAGGTAAGGTTGGAAAAATTATTATATACCCATCTGTTCGAATGCCAAAGTACTTTTCAAAAGACCCAATATGTTTAACCTCTGCAACAGGTCCGAAACATGGAGAGGAAGTTTTGATAGAGACAATATTGCTTTCTAAGTGTTCGCATCTTATTTGTACAGATTCAAATGTGTCAGCCGGCGCCATGTATATAAATCCAAATATGTCTATAGACTATTTAAACAGGAAATATGGTTCAAGGTGAGAGAGACAAAAAATATAAGAAAAGCAATACTTGAGATGTCTTTCAAATCGCAAGCAGGGCACATCCCATCAGCTATGTCTATAGTAGAGATATTATACTCTATTTATTCAAGGGTCAAGAAAGATGAAGATGTGTTTATTTTGAGCAAGGGACATGGTTGTCTTGCTCTATATGCTGTTCTGGTAGAAGTAGGGTTGCTTAATAGGGAAGAATTAGAAAGTTTTTGCAAATATGATAGTATTTTGGGAGGACACCCTCACAGGCAAAAACATAAGGAGTTCTACTGCTCAGCAGGCTCTCTTGGTCATGGCTTGCCTATGGCCGTTGGAGCGGCTTTGGCTAAGAAGATAAAGGGTGAAAAAGGGATAGTATGCTGCTTGATTGGTGATGGGGAATCAAATGAGGGAACAGTCTGGGAGTCATTAATGTTGGCCAAAAACTTAAATTTGAATAACTTAATATGTATCATAGACAATAATAACTCTCAAACTAGATCAATGCCAGTCCACGCATTGGAAGAAAAAGTCAAGAGTTTTCAATGGCACACAAAAGTTGTAGATGGCCATAATGTAGAAAACATTACAGAAGCTTTATCTGAAGGCCTCTCCGCGCCACTATGTTTGATTTGTCAAACTACAAAAGGCAAGGGTATTTCAGAGATGGAGACAAACACATTTGCTTGGCATCATGGACCACCCAACAAAGAACAATATGATAGGTTTGTGAAAGAAGTGGAAAATGCGTAAACAATTTGCAGATTTGATGATTTCAATGGCCGAAAGGGATGATAAGCTTGTACTTTTAATAGGGGACATTAGTCACCATCTATTGAGAGACTTTGAACAAAAATTTCCCAATAGGTTTTACAACGCCGGTATATGTGAACAATCGATTGTTAGTATGGCAGCCGGCCTTGCCGCTGAGGGCTTAAGGCCAGTTGTACACACCATTGCACCTTTTTGTGTAGAAAGAGCCTTTGAACAAATAAAAGTAGACTTGTGTTATCAAGATTTACCAGTGACAATTATTTCTGTAGGTTCGTCTTTTGACTATGCTCACTTAGGATGTACTCACCACTGTTATGAAGATACATCAATTCTGAGAAGTTTACCTAATATAGATATTTTTGTTCCAGGTTCTTCGGAAGAATTTAGAACTTTGTTTGAGGAAACTTGGCACGTTCAAAGGCCAAAGTATTTCAAATTATCAAAAGATGAACATGGTGTAGAAACCAGTGTTGAACCGTACAAGATGAGTGTTCTTAATAAGGGTGATAAGTCGACAGCTATTTTTGTTAATGGACATCTTTTAAGTGAAGTATATAAAATTGATGATATTGAACAATACACTATTGTTTATAGCCCAACTATAGAGCCCATTGATGAACATTCTTTGAAAACAATACACTCCATCCTAAAAACTCACGAAAAAATAGTAACCATAGAAGAAAACTCGTCAATAGGAAGTTTCGCGGATAAGGTAACTGATATAGCATTTTCCAATAATACTCCTATTTTAAATAAGAAAATAGGTATCCCAAGAGAGTTTCTGACAAAATATGGAAAAGCATGTGACCATAGGGAGTCATTAGGTCTTGTTGCAAAAAGGATAAAAAATGAATTATAACCATCATATTATTAGACAAGAATGTCAAAGGTTGTTTGAAATAGACAAGTTCGAAGAGTTAAAGAACAAAACCGTATTTGTTGTAGGCGCAAACGGCTTAATAGGTAGTTTTTTGGCAGATTTTATGGTATTTTTAAACGAAAATGACTATAATATTAGCCTAATATTAAGCTCATATAGTGCCCCTGATAAGGCTGTTCGCATATTACACCTTCAAAACAGAGATGATGTAAGATACTTTTCATGGGATTGTTCAAAACCGCTACCTCAAAACGCTTTGAAAGAGGAAATCGATGTGACTTTTTTCTGTGCAGGGTATGGACAGCCGTCTAAATTTCTCTCAAATAACATAAAGACTACACTGATAAATATTGTTGGTGCGAATAGTATTCTAGATAAACTATCCAGACAAGAAAAAGATACAAAATTTACATTTCTAAGTACCAGTGAGATTTATGGAACACCTTCTGTGTATCCGACACCAGAGGAATATCCCTGTCAATTCGATTTAAGTAACAATAGGGTCGCATATATCCTATCAAAAGCAACAGCTGAAAACTTGTGCGTTCAATATAATAAATTAGAACATCTAGAAACAAAGATAGCTAGAATAGCTTTAACGTATGGCCCCGGCACCATGCATAATGACTCTAGAGTCATGCAGGAATTTATTTTTAAGGCAGCTAAAAACGGGAATATATCAATGTTGGACTCAGGCTCCTCTATAAGGAACTATTTGTATTTAACAGACTCCGCAGAAGCGATCTTAAATGTGACACTTAGAGGTCAGAGTATAGTGTATAATATCGGAGGAGATTCTGAAGAGGTTAGTATCTATGGTTTAGCTAAACATATAGGCGCTTTGATGGGTACACCAGTTATAAAAGGTGAAGAAAAAAACAAAAATACAAAGTCAGCTCCATTGAAAGTTGGCTTGTCAATGAAGAAATATAGGAAAGAATTCCCAAAGTATGGTAATAATATTATTGGCTTGAGTCAGGGAATAGATAGGGTACTAAAGTGGTACAGACTTATGGAGGTAGAAAATGAATAAACAAAAGTTAACAGTAAAAGACTTTGAAGAAGCGTGGGGAGAAAAGGTTTCAGATTTTGTCGCAGGAAAAATTTTAGAATATGACTTTGAATACTCGGAACTCGACCCAGAAACTAGAGAAAAATTGATATTAGAAACGTTAAATCATATAGACTCTGGTTTATATAAAGCCGGTCCTCACCGGTCAAAAGACTGGGTAAAAGGTTGGGCGGAAAACAGGGATACAAATTCTACAGATTTTTTAGTGCCAAGATACTTTGGAAAATTTCCACATGTAAGATGGAAGGGGGAACTTGTCAAAACTGAAAGTGAAAACTTTGAATATAGTTGTGCATCTGTATTGCAGTATCACCTATTTGAAAAGTATTTCAGCACCACGGATAATATTTATGAATTCGGTTGTGGAACTGGGCACAACTTATTGAGGGCCCATGAGGTCAATCCTGCAGCGACAATTCATGGTTTAGACTGGGCAGAATCGTCTCAACATACCATTGAGCGCATTAACAAAAGTTTTAACAAAAACTTCAAGTCTAAGAAATTTGATTTTTTTAATGTTGACAAACAATTTAAAATTGGCAAAAATTCTGGCGTTTATACTTTCGCAGCACTTGAACAAGTGGGGGAGAAACATACGGGCTTCATAGAATATTTAATATCCCAGAAGCCTTCTATATGTTTGCATATTGAACCAATATCTGAGTTATTAAAACCAAAAGAGTCATTACTGGACTTTTTAAGTGTTAAGTATTTTGAAGAAAGAAATTATTTAAATGGCTTTTATAAAAACTTAAAAAATCTAGAAGATGATGGTATCATAGATATCATACACGCACAAAGAAGCAACATAGGAAGCTTCTACGTTGACGGGTATTCTGTAGTTGCTTGGAGGCCAAAATGCCACAGTTAGTTTATTCAAAACAAGATAAAGACATATTGTTGTTGGCAATAAATAGAAGAAACGAAATATCTGAAAAAAGAGTAGATATTTGCCCCGAGGATCAATACTTGCAGATCTGCACAAAAGTTATGCCCGAAGGATTAACCTTCAAAGCACATAAGCATAACAAATTAGAGAGAAACACTGATTATACAAATGAAGCGTGGATAATCTTAGAGGGTTCTGTAGCTGCAACTTTTTGGGATATAGATGACGAGAAGATCTTGGAGACAACTTTAGAATCTGGTGACTGCGCAGTGGTATTCCGAGCTGGACACAGCTTTAAGGTTCTGAAAGAAGGCACTATCTTATATGAAGTAAAATCCGGACCATATTATGGTACAGAAAAAGATAAGACTTTTCTGGAGGCCGACAATGATTTATGAATTATGGGATATGGTTTCTCTAGGAGAAGGAGAATCACCCATACCACTTACACTCCTAGACAAGAGTGAAAACTTTGAAAACATATATATTAAATTTAATAAAATTATAAAGCACAAGATGTGTGTTATTTTTGTAAGAACAAGGAACGAAAACAATGACTAAAAAGAGAGCCCTAATAACAGGCATTGGTGGACAAGATGGTAGCTACTTGGCAGAACACCTCTTAGAAAAAGGCTACGAAGTTCATGGCTTGATAAGGCGACATTCCGTCGCAGAAAATCAAGATAGTAGAATTACCAAATTTTCCAACCAAATAAAGACTTATTATGGAGATCTGTTAGATGCCCCATCTTTAACAAGAATTTTTAATGAAAGTAAGCCAGATGAGATTTATAACCTTGCAGCAATGTCACATGTTAGGATAAGTTTCGATGTACCATCTTTCACTATTCAGACAAATGGTTTGGGTGTCTTAAATATGCTGGAAACATACCGAACTCTAGCACCTAATGCAAAATTTTATCAAGCTAGCTCATCAGAGATGTTTGGAAATTCTGTAGATGAAGATGGTATACAAAGGCTTACTACACCTATGAACCCAGTTAGTCCTTATGGCTGCGCAAAGTTGTTGGGATACAATCTTGTGCGTCATTATCGTCATGCTTACAAGCTTCACGCATGTAACGGTATTCTTTTTAACCACGAGTCCCCACGCCGCGGAACGAATTTTGTGACAAACAAAGTGGTCAAAACAGCTGTAGAAATTAAATTAGGCTTAAAAGACAAATTAGAATTGGGAAATATGGACTCATTTAGAGATTGGGGACATTCAAAAGATTACGTTAGAGCGATGAATATGATAATCAATCACGAAACACCGGATGAGTTCATAGTAGCAACGGGACAAACACACTCAGTAAGAGACTTGTGTGATACAGTTTTTAAGAAGTTGGACTTAAACTATGAAGAATATGTAACACAAAACCCTAAGTTTATGAGACCAGAAGAATTGAAATACCTAAAGGGCGATGCATCTAAAGCACAGAAGATCTTAGGATGGAAGCCGGAATATACTTTTGAAAGCATGTTAGAAGAAATGATAGAAAATTGGCAACAAAAATTAAAGGAGAAAACATGAGACTATCAAACCAAGCAATGGGAGCCTTAATGATGGCGCTGCAAAAATCCCTATTAGAACAAACAGATATTGTACCTATTTTGGAATCATTTGAATTTACAAAATCAAATGATACTAAGAGGTGGGGTTCCAAATCGGGGGAACTTGTTATAAAGAATCCGCCTTCTTTTAAGATAGGCAACGACCACTTTAATCACAACCCAGAAGAAAACAAAATTACAAGAGGCTCTGACTAAATGCCTGTATATATCTACAGCTGCAACAGTTGCAAGGAAGAATTTGAAGTAAGACACGGAATGTCTTTTAATGACCAGAAGTGTGTAATATGCAATAGTGCAGATGTGTTTAAGATACCGGCTTTAAGTATTGATCAGCACCGGCAGATACACTCCAACCGAGCCGGTAGAATTGTAGATAAATATATAAAAGAAACCAAAGAAACAATTGAGAAAGAAAAGATAGATCTCAGAAAGAGAGAATTGTAGTGTGGGAAACATTTTTTATTATAAGTTTTTTAGTTAATATATTTCTGCTCTTATATGCAAGGTGGTTAATAAAATCATATTCAGTGTTGATAGAAGATATATCTTCTATCAATGAGATGGTGCTTAAATTTACGGAACATGTAAAAAGTGTACATGAACTTGAGACATTTTATGGAGATGAGACTTTGAATTCTTTATTACAGCATGGAAGAGAATTGGTTGATAAAATAGGAAATTTGGATTTACTAACAGAAGATGAAGAAGATAATAAAGAAGAGACGCAAGAGAACTAAGAACAATTACTTCACAAAGGTACATGAACAGGCCATTGTGGAGTATGCGAATACTGGCTGTATAAAACAGAGGACAAAGTTATATGAGTCCTTAATCCAACCAGCATTTGAGGAGATGGTAAATAAAATAATTTTTACCTATAAGTTCAACAATCTGCCAAACATTGACCCTCTAAGAGAAGACTGTAAGATATGGTTAACAACTATATTGGATAAATACGACCCAAACAAGGGTTCAAAGGCTTTTTCTTATTTTTCGGTTGTGACAAAAAACTGGTTTATACATAAAGTAAAAGTTAATTCCAAAAGATTGAGAAGAGAAGTATCATACGAAAATTTGGTAGAAACAGGCGGCTCAGATGTGTTGGGGACTTCTGATTCTGAAAGACAAGATTATCTCGAACAAAGAATAGAGATGGAATTTTGGAACTCACTGTTATTCCAGGTAGATAAGTGGGATACAGGAAATTTAAAACCTAATGAGAAAGCGGTATTGGAAGCAGTTAAAGTGTTGCTGAATAACATAGAGGATATAGAAATATTTAACAAAAAAGCAGTATACCTATATTTGAGAGAGCTTACAGGATTAAACACAAAGCAAGTCGTTAACAATTTGAACAAATTAAGAGAAAAGTATAGAATATTTAAATGTAAATGGGATAGAGAATAAAAAGCGCAACTAGTCTATTTATGATATGAGTAAAAAAATAGAAAACTTCATAGAGAGAGCAAATCAAAATATCGTCGACGACCGCGCGGCAACTAAAACTTTGTTAATGACTATCATGAAATACATGCAAACAGGTGATGATAGACACAAGGAGGTCGGACTTATAGCAGCAAAATATTTAGAAACTCTACAGAGGTCAAATGAACAGCTAGTTAAACTTGCGTCTTTGATGCAAAAAAGTCAATCAGATGAAGCAGGAATATCCGATGAAGATAAACAGGAGTTATTTGACCTTATAAATCAGAAAGGCGAAAATGATGAATGATAACGCCAAAAATTTAGATGATATTGTTAGGAATATGGGCATCGCCGCGGCTCACTCTCAAACACCTAGTCAAAATCCCAATGACGACACCAGCGCATCCGGCAACAATTTTTTTGATTATTTGTTGAATTCTGTAGAATATTACGATTCTAAACTTCGAAGAAAATTCAAAGATTTAGAGTTTCCTGGTCTAATACTGCATACAAAATTACTTAAATCAAGGAAAGAATTGGAAAGTTTAACATGCAATGCTTTTGCTAATCAGATTGTAAAAAGCTCTACAAAGACTCATAAATATTGGGAAGTCCATGCTTATGTACAGGAAATTTCCGGACTCCTGCCACAGCCAACATTTTCGGATATGATGGGGTATGACGATGGTACTTTAGATAAATCTGGTAGAGATAGATATGAAACAATCGTCTCGCGTTTTACAAAATTCTACTGCTGCCGACGAAACGCGCCAAAGATTTTTGAATGTCACAGGGTATTGTTTCCGGATGAGAATTTCTTCTATTATGGTCTAATAGAAGAAAATAGTATATTACACAATTCTAGCGTATTGAAAAAAAATGAAAAGGCTATATTGGAAAAGCAAACCGGAGCCGGCAATAATGCATCCTATCTTGGCGGCATGATGAGTTAGAACAGGGAAGTAAGTAAGGTAAAACATAATGGGAAAACGTACTGTAAAGAAAGGCGATTATCTAATAAAAATTGCCAGAGAGGAAGGTGTCACGCTAAAAGAACTAATAGCTGCAAATCCCCAAATTTCAGATCCAAACCTAATACACCCTGGAGATTCAATAAATGTTCCATCTTCTGAAGTCCCATCCGCGACTACATCCGGAGACAATTATACTGACGAGAACTCTCGCGCGCTGTCCGGAATGCAATCACCATCCGCGGCCGAAGAGGCAGGCGAATCAGGTCCCACCGGTGGTGAGCCTGTGTCCGAACCACCAGAGCCCGGGCTAAAAAGATTCATAAAAGGGCACCATGGAAAATATCATAAAGAGCATGAAGAATTCATTAGCGGTGATAACGGCCTGTCCGGCAGTATCCTATCCGAACCTGTACCTGAATTTTTCGCCCGACCGGGCGATGGAATACTTACTGCGACTGAATTTTCCCAAGGAGCTAGCGATAATAATACGATGATTATTCTGGGCAGAGATCGAACCGGACTAGGAGAGATCGACTCCGCGGACCCTAACTTGGTCAAGTCAGACTCAGGATATTCCAGCTATATGGGCGCCGGAGCAATAGATATAGTTGTAGGAAGGTGCTCTCCTTTTCCTTTAAGTATGGAAGGTAAGACCTGGAGTCCGCTTTTTAATACTCAAAAGAAAATACCAGAACTGAGAATGCAAACGCTGGAAGGAATTGAGAATAACACCCCCTTCTTTACATTTCACCCTGGGTATGTAATGGACGCAGCAAGAATTTACATAAGTCAAATGACAGATATAGATGAGAGCTTTAAGATACAAAAAAAATTATTCTTTGGTGGTTCAATAAAGCAAAAAACAAATAAAAGAACACCATGTTCTGGAATTATGTTAAAGGCTGACAAGATAAGAATGCATTCAAGATCGGATGTAAAAATTGTAACAGGTGGTCCCCATGAGACTGTAAACTCGCAGGGAAATGATATTACTGAGGTTGGTGGGATTCACTTGATGGCAGGAAATCAATCTTCAAACCAGCAGCCAATTCCACTCGGAGATAACTTGGCAAGAGTTCTGGATCAGTTGGTTGATAAGGTTGATGATTTAGCTTCAATTGTGTTTTCGCTAGCACACAGTCAAATGAAATTTAATAATATACTGGGAACGCACTGCCACCAGTCGCCCATGTATGGTATCTCAACGACACCATCCCTAACAGCAGCACCAGCCTCAGTTGAAGCGGTGTTGAATCAATTTTCGAGAGTTACGAATCAGATCGTATATTTGCAAAGAAATTTAAGTGGCTTTAGGGGAAATTATTTAAGATATGGCTCGGGACACTATATAAACAGTAGTTACAATACGACGAATTAAGAGACAGGTTTAAGAAAATGCCAAGACTATTAGAAGAGATATTTATAATAAATTCAGAAACAGGAGCACAATATATCCCATTTTTTAGGAGATATATAGGAGATTCTGGTAGAGACATTGCGGCAGTAAAGGAGGCTCTTGGTGAAATATATTACATACCACAAGACCAACCTAGTGGGAGCCCTGAAGATAATAGTATTGGAGAATCATGGTTTGAGTGTGCAAGTAATACGCCAGTAACTCAGAAAAAGATAAAAACTTTTGACAGATCATTGAAAATCAGACTGATGAATTATCAGTTGCAAAATCAGTTTGTAATGTTAAGTTACTATTTTGAAAAATATGGTGTGAGAAGTGTCACTGACAGTGAAAGCTTAGACATCCAAGTGCAAACTGCAATTAACTTTTACGATTCTGAATTTGGCTCAATTGGGGAGGCTACTATAGCTTGTCTACATGGTTGGCGCCCAAACAGTATAGCATATAACCATTCATTCGTGACAGATGGCCCAATAGTTATTGATCAAGTACCTCAAATGTTTAAAGATCTAATTGAACAGGAGGTTATTTCCGAGCCTAGTGAATACAAGGTTATGAAAATAGCAACAAACCAATCATCTGACTTTTCAGATATAGCAGAGGATTTTGACAGAACAACTCACTCTTCAAAGAAGTTATTAAATATTGTGTCCGACACTCCTGTTGTTTATCCTGTCTATAAGCCTGCGTCATATATTGGAAACATTGTAGACAGTGAACTTTATGCAGCCGCACAGCAAATAATGTCAACTGGTATAGAGATGGATATTCACGAATTGAGAGCCAATGATAGATATCGCGCGCTATCTCCAATGCTTGAACCAGACCCTCTATCAGATCCAGATCCTTTTGAGTTAGGTGGTGGAAAATTAGGTTTTTTTGATAGAACAGAATTTACACTAGAGACGCTTCCGAATTTTACAAATACGCCGGCACAACTCAGAATACTTATGGAAGACAACGCACTCCATAAAGTACTGAAGTTCTATAACAAGCCATTAATATGGCACCTTTCAAAAGATCTTGGACCTTTGGATGAAGTTTTTTTTGCAAATGAAGAATCTGAAGAAAAATATTTAAATATAATTAAAAATGAAGAACACTATAGAGTGACCACTAGAGCGGCCATCGCAGAATATTCCTTAGAAGAAACTCAATATGATGCCATATATGGAGAACACTTAAGTGCAGTAAACAAACAGATTCCAATAACCTTCATAGAATATAGAACACCTTCATTGAGACCTGGAGATGTCTATAGATCATATTTTGAAATACCGCACGCAGTGCTTAATCTAATCAACACAGGTGAAAGTGATATAGATTTGAGACCTTCTAATGCAAATATCGGGGAACTTAACACTGAAACACTCTCCTTTATGCAACAAGAAGTTGCAAACATGTATTGTATTGAGAATGCGAATAGTGAAGAGGGCGCTAGATCTAAATTTGAAAAATATAAAGCCTTTGCAATGAAAAGAAAACTAGAAATTTCTAGAAACATGCGAGACGCTGCGACTCAAGCGTCATTAGGTCAAGAAGTTAATGTTGACATGGGTGTGGCAGGAATACTGTTTGATGACTTTTCATTAACCGGCGAGGATATAGTGGAAGCTAGCTTTGAGGGGATCTCTAATATCATTAATAGATTTGCCAGTCCACAAGAGAAGCCAGATAGCATCCGGATGTCAGTTAAGTTATTTGACGAATCAATTCAAGCACTCGAGAAAGTTTTTAGAAGTGATAAAGTAGCAGAAGATGTAAAGAAATTTAAAATATCATCATCCTCTGGGGCCCCTCTAAATCTTATTTTAGAAGCAGATAATTTAGCTTCATTTCCAAATTATCTTCAAAATTTGGCATACTCTCACACCCCCCTTCAAGCAGCCGCAAAAGCTAAGAATATGACAGTTTCAGACCTAATGAAAGCAACGTCGACACTTGTCCAGGGTACTAGTTACAAGATTGACTTTAAGGGCCTCCAGATATCTCAAATTTCAGTTATCAATATAACAAGAGGCATCAACGAGGTTATCTATAGAGTAGATGATAAAAGCTATAATAATCTTCGTGGAGCTATGGCTTTGCCTCGTACAGTGAATTATGTTAGAAACATAAACAATATTTTACCCTTACCTCCTGATAATTTTTTGGGATACTTAGAAGATTTCATCGGTTTAACCTCAACGCCTTGTTCTGATTCATCAGACGATGCATCCTTACCGGCTGCGCTAATATTAAGGTATACAATAAACAATTCCGGAAATCCTGTATCATTTGAGTTTGATTTTGACTATCAGAATGCACTGCACAACTGGAAGGAAAATATACTACAATCGGAAGAGATAACAAGACTTAAAGATTTTTACAATGATGTTACAAAGAATCCATTTGATCTCGACGGGCCCGCTTGGGGCGTTGACACTATTTTGCCTGAAATCGGACCAACGTGCGACTTGAAAGAAATATACAGGGATGTGGTTAGTAAGAAAAACATGTCAAAACTTTTATGCAATTATTTGACATGTTTGAAAATACCAGACGTAAACGTTAAAATACCGAAACTTATGTTGCCAGAATTTGAGGACATCCCGGTATTCGCATTTCCAGGTTTAAAGGATCTTGGAAGGCAAATACTAGAAGCTATTGAGGCGCTTTTTACAAGAATTGTTTGCGCGATAGTTAAAAACATACTTGATATACTCTCAAGTCCTTTCTGTGAAGATCAGATGATTCGAGATCTTTACGGCGCTGCAGCTAATAATAGCTCGGATGTTCAAAGAGCTTTCGCATCAGCTTTTCTAGATGTTGGAATACCATCAGAAAAAACCACGAATGTATCAGAAATGTTAGATGATTTGATAAACTTTTTAACTCCTCGGGAACTCTGCGCACTCTTAAACGGAGACCCAGTAAACGCAGAGGTTTATAGTATGATAGAGAATCTTGCTTCCAATTATAATCTATCAGAAGAGATGAGCGGAAGAGAAAGAATAGTTTCTTTTTTCACGGGTTTGGGCGTTTATATTCCTGATGAAATATGCGAAATGTTAAATTCCAATAATATATTGGGTGTTGAAAATTGTGAAGATACAGCAAATTTATTAACTCAAATTAGAAACGCTGCAACCCGCGGTGAGGTAGACCCTCAGCAGGTTGAGGATGCAGTTGCACAATTGGAAAAGAATTTGATGGATAAGAGTAGGGCTTACGAATTGTTGACTGGAGAAGTCTCACTTCAAGATATGTTTCCAGACATGTTAAGTGGAGACTTATCAGATAGTCAAGCTCTCAAGGAAACTGCACAAATTGCAGTGGACACAACGTTGCAGATAGTCAAATCTAGTTTTCTGTCTTCTATGAACTCTTATGTTTCATCACTGTATTTGGATGTTGAGCAGCTGGTGTCCATAGATGATGCAGAGTATGACCCCATTGCAACAATGAAATTTTTAAGAGCAACAAACAACTTGCAAAAAGTTCAAAGTTTTAATTTATCAGATGCGGATTTTCAGTCTCAAATATTAACGCTTTACCTTAGAAGTACGCTAATGAGGCTTTGCGACGATTATGAAAAGGTTCAATATGGCGACTTCGAAGTGTACAGGAGCCAATTACAGCCCTTAAATAGAGAAGATATCTCCTCTCCAGAAGAACAAGCAGAACAAGTATCTCAAAACATTGAGGATTATCAAGAAAATCAACAAGAGTATTCCCCATACGGAAACATATCTACCGGACTGAAAGGTTCTTTAATATATGGTCATGATATTTCAGAGGAACTCAAGGATACAGGCTTTAAAAGCCTAAGAGGGATGGACAGTACTGACAGGCTTGAGGCGCGCCTAAGGGTTCAAAGTGAACAGATATTTTCAAATGTATTTGAATACATGTTCCCTTTATCTGTTGAGATACAGCCGCTGAATCAGGAATTGACAGACCAGTCCGAAGAGCCAGTTTTGTCCGCAGAAACAACAACGGAGATAATAAACAGTTGGAATTCATTTTCTTTAGATAAATACAAGGGTTCTAATTTTTACCCACCCGGTGGAGATGGAGTTCAATATGATAATGACCCTAGAAATATTTCAATAAATTTGTCATATTTAAGGGCTATAGTTTCAGTAATTAGTAGACTCCAACAAGACATAGAACAAAGTTTAGAGGCGGTTTTCAAAATAGTAAATACAGAAAGTTTATTAGAAGTAATAAGAGACTTTTATAATATAAATTTAGAAGCACTAAGGGAAGAAGCAGAACAGTTAGAACTTAGTCGGGGACAATTGATAAAAACTGACTTGATATCATCTGGCCAAACGATAACACTGGAACACCCAGTCGTAAATGATGCAGGCACAAGTTTGATGTCTACCCTTATGACCGATAAGACCGTAAGTAGAAATTTTATAAGCAACCGCACAAAGATAAAGGACGCCTTTTTTCTCGGTTCAGAAGCCAATCCGGAGACTGAAATTTCATTATGCGAAGAAATACCAGAACAATATAAGGACTTTTTCTCAGAACAGGTCACTGACAATCCGCTGAGAAGAAAAGTGTTCAAAGAGCAACTCACTAGAATTGCAAAACATTACTATGATAATTACAAAACCGAAGGCTCTGAGGAGTTTGAAAACATCGGAGAGATATCTTTACTTGACGAGGCAGAAAATGAGCAGTACCTAAACGTATTGGAGGGGGTTGTTGAGCAGATGATTTCCTATATGGGAACATCTAGAATGTTCACTGATGAGGATTATATAGTTCGCTTAGATTCAAAGCTTAAAGCACGCCCTTATTTCCAACCTCAGGGTGATAACTATTGCATTGTAAATCCCATGGGGTCTTTCAATGAGGGCGCCATCAAATTTGATGAAATAATAGCTGATAGGTTCCCGAAAGAATATGCAAAAGAATTAGCAGATCCTGCAAACTCTATATATACGATAGATTATTCAAAACCCGGCCCTTTCGAGAAAGCAATGATGACAACTGTGATATTGGGATATGTTAAAGTTGTGTGTTTGGAAGCTCTTCTTAAGGGAGCGGTAGCTTACAGTACTTGGGACGTAGACTTTATAACTCCAGATCCACTATTTAAGCAGTACATATATAAATTGGTAGAGAATGCTATAAATAAACAAGAAATATTTCAAGAATATCCAACACTAGTAGACGATGCTTTTAGAAAAATTTCAGGTACAAATAATAGAATATCTGCAATAAGAAAAATTGTAGACACCGAGCTAGCAACGTCTATTTCGACACTATCAAAAGTTCTGTTTGAGAACAGCAACCAGCAAAATTATGTTCACTGGTTTTTAAACAGAATGTTTATAGTTGATGCACCATGGAACAGAAGAGGCGACAATAGCGAGTGGATTTCGGAACTTTCAGAGGCTGACATAAATCAATACAGAAAGAACTCTTTCACATACATGGAGAGATACGTAAGAACGAATGGTCAATTAAACGGAATCCTACCAAACCCAGAAGGGTTGGCGGAAACTCAAAAAGAAGCCTTGTTTGATTTTATTAGGTTTGAAGACTCAAACTATAGTCAAACATTCTTCGATAAATTACATACAGCTTCAGATCCTGAATTTATGGAAATTCCAATAGTACTAGACATCCCAACTCGACAACAAACTGAAAATTTTGATATAGGAAACCAAGGAAATTTACTGGAACTAAGTTTAGATTTGCTAGATAATGATCAGTGGCCTGAAAAAGAATTATACTCCCTAGAAGACTTTAACCAATTGATGATATCAATATTTCAGAACAACCCTGGTGTACAAAAATATATCTTTCATTTACTTAAAAAATATTACGATGAGGCAGATCAGGGCTCGATTTGGCATGGAAAACCGAAAACACTGAGAAATAAGATGCCGATAAAGGCAATAAAAAGAAGAAGAGCACATTATAAATTTGAAAAAGAAGACTTGTTTTCAACTAGATTTGCAGAAGATTTTGAAGGTTTCCTTAATACCACGGCCGGCGGCGGGGCAATACCAAGAGATCAAGCTTCGAAAGAATTGCATAATTATATTATGCCCGGCGCTGAACCCAATCGCTCCTCAGGTGACACGGGATTCAATGATTCGGATTACGATTATATAAGATTCGAGGATAGATATTATATATCTTCAGTACCCGGGCATGAACTTTTTGACGAAACAGCACAAGATGAACAAAAGGGTATAAAACTTGATGTTCCGTACAGAGCCGGAGACGGCTTTAGTTCTCAGTCACCACCGCGCGGTATTACTGTCATGAAAGGTAATTCAAATCCTATTTCGCCATGGGAAGAAGGAGCA
Organism: Candidatus Woesearchaeota archaeon; assembly: GCA_964489675.1. Taxonomy (GTDB): domain Archaea; phylum Nanobdellota; class Nanobdellia; order Pacearchaeales; family GW2011-AR1; genus JAGVXH01. The sequence goes on from CAZAZO010000002.1 coordinate 19,474, forward strand.
TATAGTGGAGGCTCCGATCCATCAAACCCAGTAGATAAAATAGAAGCAGTATTGGAACCATGGGTTGGCGAAAGGACAGGTTTAAATCCGGGAGCTGTGGTTTATGAAAATATAACAGGAAAAGTTTCAGAATCTCAATACCAAGCTTATACAGATTCCACCTCGGGAATATTGGAGGAAGAAATTTGGGATGAATATGTTATAGATTTAATCGGAGATGCATCACCTTTCTTTAATCAGCCAGGACATTCGAACTTTGACCCGGAGCAGGAAATATCTGTATCTCAAGCTGACAATATTTCGCGGTACCTCGATGATGCCTCTAATATAGAGCAATATTACCAAGGTAATAGATATGCAATAAAAAAAGGATTATTTTGTCCAGCAGATCAACCCGAACGCACCGGCGCCGTTTTTAATGCAGTTATTCACCAAGACCGCGGTCACGATTCGGGGGATGTATGTGATTCGGGCCAGCCCAACAACGCCGGAGTAGCAGTATACATAAGTAGGGGCCCTGGATTTGAAAAACACATACAGGATACACCCGAGCGCAACATTTTCGTCGGTCAACATGCATTTTTTCGTAATGATGTTAAAGCTCGCTTTGATTCTTCGAAGGGTTGTTATGTTATAGATTCTAATTCAAAAATTCTCTTAGAACATAATGAATACAAAATACCGGTCAGAATACTAATAACGCAAGTAAAAAATTCATCTGGAAATATAGATAAGGTGTTTGTTAGGTACCTGGTACCACAAGTTGTGACGTTTTCAGTTCAAAGTCAACGAGGCGGAGCCATATCCACTGCAGTGCTCGAAACTTCTAAGGGTTATGTACAATTTTATGAAGATATACTCGAAAAAGGTTTATCTGAGGGTAATCAGCGCGCAACGGCCTTCAGGGCAACTACCCTCCCCACCAAGATTGAAGATGCTGAATATAAAACTGATAGAGGTCGAGAGATTTTTGCAGCAGCTCAATATCTCATGGGCGATGATAGTGCCTATGGAGTAGGTATGCACAACCCAGTATTATATAGGGATAACTTCCAGAAGCTTCCAGGGCAGTCGTCACATGGTCCTAACTTTTTCTCTATTTCAAAACTGTGGTCTGTTGCTGCAGGAAACGAGGCATCTCAAGGAAAAGGCCATTTCGTATCAGATTCAGAATCATCATCGCACTCGGAATTTGACAAATTCTTCAAACATAATGTAGGAAAGCTTTTAAGAAAACCATCTGGACTGGTGCAGAGTATGGACAGCCTTGAGTCATCATTCCCTGTTACCCTAGACTCTCAAACAATGCCGGGAACACATGCACTAGATTCGAATAATTTAAATTACGGTGAAACTCTCTTAAAAAGAAATTATATGTATCACAGGGCATCTCAGCATTCATTATATGAAATGGATGTTGAAAATATGATAAAAACCGATAGACGTTCATCATTGGTGAGTATTGGCAATCTAGTAGGGTGGTTTTCTCAAAGGAGAATTGATGGTTTTTATGGCGCCACCTCAAAAGACTGTAAGGGCTCTTTTAATATTGAGGGGGTCATTGCACCTAGTGCCCCGCAAGGCACAAATGTTTCTATGGAAGTACTTAGGGATGAAGCTGCAGATTTTGACTGTGGTCCTTCATTATTTTACGGAGACGGTAGAACCACAATAGAGGCTTATATGTCCTCCTTATACTCTTATTTGTCTGAAGAACTCGGGGGAAATTTGGACACGCCGGCTTCTGCTATCTTTTATAACAATTACTTCGAGGCATTTAGGGAGCAAAATATATATAAAATTTGCCCTAGTATTTTCAGGACACCTATAGAGGCGCCAAGTGCTCAAGGACCAGGCCTTTGGCAAACTGAGAGGCCAGAGCAATCTGATAGGCCAAAAACTTTAACAAATCATAAAAGCGATATTCGAACTGGCCAAGTTTTGCTAAACTCAATCCAGAGGGATTTTTGCGAGCTAGCTCAATACGGGTCGTCTAACTCACGCATGTCTGCTTATCCTATTACCGCTATTGGACCCGAAGAGTATGTTCTTGGAAACGAGTCTGAGACTTATCAATTTTTTTCAAGTTTAAATTTAGCATCTCTACCACGCGGTAATATTGATTTTGCTTTTTATAATCCCAAAAGAATTAACGAGAGCAGCGGTCTCCCTGAGCCATTGTATGATCAAATCAAGACAGATGTTCAGATTGGTTCGCGAGCAGCGGGGGCCCCCGAAACGGTTCAAGAAAATATTGACATCTTTTTAGGTGAAATTAGAAATCTTCCAAATTTATCTAGTTATTATGCAAGAATAGAAGAAGAGAAACAAAGATATCCAGAAATACTAGAAGCGGAAAGTGATAGATTCAACAGATCACTGCAGTGGGCCAGTAACTTAATATCAGAGCTTTATAGGATTATGGCAGGCCTTAACCCTGAAGCCATAGGATTATTGGAATCACTAGATGCTAAGCATGGTATGAGAATGAATGTTGTACTTGGGCAGGACAGTTCTGACTTTGAAAATATGGCATCTTTACTCAATGACACGAGAACAGTTTTTAACAATCTCTGGGGACAATCAGAAGTTACAGAAGAGGAAAGAATAGGAAAGATACATTACAGAACCGGGCGTTCTGGGATAGAACAATTTGAGAATTACACTAGTGTGCCTATAGCTTTTCACGAAAGACCATTATTTTTACCAGACATCTGTCAGCCCGCTGAACTCACAAATTTCGTCGGATTACCAAAATTAATTCGCTCAAGAGACCAGGAGATGCTAGAGGCATTGTCGCAAGTACCAGAATTTAAAACCTTTTATGAATTTTGTATACCATACAGAAGAATGGCCTCTCTATTGACGGTACACAGCACTTCGATGCTGGCAGGATATAGTGATATGCCATCCATCTTAAGTTCCACTAGGTCTTCTCTAGCTGGAGTTTTTAAAATAATGGCAGAAAGAAATGATTTTGATTCAAGATCACCAAAGGTATTTGGACCTAAATTTAATAATATTGAAATAATGAATGCTATGAATTCAAGCTTTCCCGCCGGCGGAGAAAAATTAGATTGTTTTTCCCTACCGGGCACGGACGAGTGGTTTACAATGATAAAAGAAATGATAGTGCAATTTATAAAATATTTTCCAGCTGTTATACTCCGAGGCCTCGCTGACCAAATGGATCCAATGTACAAGGAAATGAAAAGTCACTATTTTGCTTGCGAGATTCCATTTTTGAGCACACAGTCGCTGACTATGCGAAGCGGAAAAGATAAAATTGAATTTGGGCTAAAAGGTACGGAAAAGGGTAAAAAGAAATATGCCCCTGTCTTTCCTAGTTTTCCAGTTGATTTGGGTATAGGCTTATCTAGGCTCTTTTCGAATGGAGACCTTTCTTATCTAGGTATTTCTGTTGATAAAATGATTTCTTACGCTATAGGAGGTCCAAGGCAATTGATAGATGCATCCTACGCTTTCCAAATTCCATGCCTAGAAGATGACAAATTTAACAGAACAGGAGACTTTAGAGGTTGGAGTAAATACAGAATTGGCAATCACGGCCGTTATGGTCATCCATTAACTCTGTTGGGCGGCCTAGCTTTAAGTACACGCCATCTACCTAGAGACCTAGAGTATAGAAGTCAAGCTTGTCAGATACAAGCGAGAGCAGGCACTGCGCCACAAGTTTGTGATGATGACGAGGAATAAAATACAAGCAACTATTTAGATTTAGTAAAGAGGTTTATTATAATGTTTCAACCAAAATACCCGCTCGAATTGTCTGATGTCGATGGCGCATATAGGGGGATTAGAGACTTACAGGAAAATGTAAAACAAAATGTAAGATTTCTCTTGCTGACATCTCCCGGTGAGTGGCCCGGGCGCCCAGAAATAGGTGTAGGTATAAAAAGGTTTTTGTTTTCAAATTATCCTTCACCAGAATTATTAAGTATCCATAAAACGATAAGAGAGCAATTTTCTAGATATATGCCATTCGTAGAAATAGAATCCGAATTGTTGGATAAAGATGCTAACGGTGTGAGTTTTATAGATAGGAATGAAATTAAATTAATTGTTAAATATAGGATACCCTCTTTGAAGATATCAGAATACATGGTTTTAAGCATGGGGGATACAGTATGAGAAAACGGCTTATAATGGAACAGAGTACTAATTATTTTTACAAGCGAGAAAATAACAATGCCTAAAAAAATTATTCCAGTAGATTACACAAGTACAGACTTTGAGAAAATAAAGAGAGACCTGGTAAACTATGCAAAAAAATATTATCCAAATACATACAAAGATTTTAATGAAGCTTCATTCGGTTCTTTAATGACAGACTTAGTTGCGTATGTCGGTGATAATTTGTCTTTTTACTTAGATTACAATGCAAATGAATCTTTTTTAAATACGAGCTTGGAATACGATAATGTTATTGGTCACGCTCAACAATTAGGATACAAGCATCACCCATTCAGATCGTCGATTGGGGAAGTCGAAATTTTATTACCAATACCTGCAGATGACGTTAATGTTGCACCAGACACTAGATATTTACCTAGAGTATCAAGAGGTACTTCTTTCGCCACACCTGGTGGTAGTGTCTTTACACTAATAGATGACATAGAATTCTTAAATAGTGACTCAGAAATTGTAGCGAATCAGACTTCTGCAGATGGCTCAAAGGTTACTTACTATATCGTAAAGGCTACCGGACGCGTTGTTTCTGGAGAGGAGAATCAGACAGTCATAGAAGTTGGAGATTATAAAAGATTTTTAAAGCTCCGAATTCCAGGATCGAATATATCAGATGTCACATCAGTTGTGGATTCTGGTGGGAACGAATATTTTGAAGTAGATTATTTAAGTCAAAACACGGTCTATAGACCAATAATGTCTAGAACAAATATTTCGAATGATGTGGACCCCACCGCGCCTGCTATAATGAAACCTTACCCTGTTCCAAGGCGTTTTGTAGTGGAGAGGAGTGGTGATGATGTGTATATTGTGTTCGGGTACGGATCGGAATCAGAACTAAAGGACAATTTGGTAGCAGATCCTTCGGAGGTAGTTTTAGATATCGCCGGAAAAAATTACGTTTCCGACACGAGCTTTGACCCAAGTAAACTAATGACAACGGATAAATTCGGAGTAACCCCAGTAAATACAAACTTGACAGTTACTTATCGAACAAACACAGTCGAAAACACAAATACAGGTACAAACACCATAACAACAGTCGTTTCTCCTTTGGTAGAATTTAGGGATGTACAAGAATTAGAGACTGCAAAAATAAATTATATACTAGGAAACATAGAGGTGACTAACCCTTCTCCAATTAATGGAGATATTACCACACCAACAACAGAAGAAATAAAAAGAAGAGCATCAGCGACATTCGCCATGCAAGGGAGAGCCGTCACTCTGCAAGACTATATATCAGCAACTTATGCAATGCCGGCCAATTTTGGCTCTATAAAGAGAGCCGCGGCCTACAGGGACAACGACGACTTTCGTAGGAATATGAATCTTTACGTTATAGGGGAAGATTCTAATAGTAAATTGCAGCGTTGTTCTATGTCTATTAAGCAAAATCTTAAGACATGGTTGAATTCCATAAGGATGATTAATGATAGTTTAGACATTTTAGATGCCACAATAATAAATTTAGGAGTAGAATTTACGGCCTTGTGCCCTCGGGATATAAATAAGAACTCCGTATTTAATGAAGCAAAAGAAGAGATATTTTTAAGACTAAATGAAGTAAAGCCAGAAATAGGCGAACCATTTAATTTGACAGATATCTTTAAAATATTGAAAGATGTGCAAGAGATAATAGATGTAACAGACATACGAATAACTTCGAAGTCGTCATCTAGTCATTCAAGTTTCCAATACAATGTGGATGCAAATATGTCAGAAGAAGGAAGGATGATATATATACCAAAAAATTGCATTTGGGAATTGAAATTTAGAAACGATATAACAGGAACAATATTATAATGTCAATAAAAAGATACTCAGCAACAAAAGACAATACAATTTCAAGTGCTTTTAAGATCAATTTATCAGATAAAGCTCTGACCTCCAACATGGGTTCTTCAGACATTTTGGAAGTTTTTTCTATCTTTGGACAAGCAAGTTCCACTTCTTTGGAACAATCTAGAATATTAGTAGCTTTTGAAATAGATAAGATATATTCTGATAGGCAAGCTGGAATTATACCTGCCTCTGGTTCTGCAAAATTTAAGTTAAAGATGTTTAATGCAGAACATAATCAGACGGTACCAGAGAGGATAACTTTAACCGCGATCCCCCTCGTAAAAGAGTGGAGCGAAGGCTCGGGTCTTGATATGGAAAGTTATTTGGACGTAGGGCCAAGTAGTTGGAACTCAGCTAGCACCGGTGTGGCATGGACAAACTCTGGTGGGGATTTCCTATCTTCTAGTTATATTGCTTCTTCTCCGGTTCCTTTGAGTTATACACAGTTTTTAGAATCAGGGTTAGAGAGTGTAGAAATAGACGCCACTGATATTGTTGAACAAATGCTT
>CAZAZO010000003.1:0-22985 GCA_964489675.1 Candidatus Woesearchaeota archaeon
ATATTCTTCTTTTCTAACTCCTACGAATTTCTTTTCTTCCATATTATTTTTTTGCCTCCTTTGCTGCCTTTGATTTACTAATTGCCTCTAGTGTTACATGAGTTCTTTTTGCCTCTTTGCCGCCTCTTCTGTAAACCTTTGGTGCCTTGTTTGCAACGGCAGAAGAGATTATTGGATTTTCTACTCCCAATGACTGCGCATTTGCTTCTAATTGTTTTACTAAGGGGATGAAAGCTTCTGCTGCATTTTTGGGATATTTTGCTCCAGCAACGCCACGACCTTTTTGATGAGGAACTTCTCTTCCATGCATTTTTACTGGCTGTTTTTCTTTTACAACGTTTTCTAACATACTGATTGCCACTTCTGGTGTTTTGCCCTTTATCATTTTACAAATTGCAAATGAATGTTTTGGCGAAATCCTCAGGCCATGTGCTCTTGCTGTTACCTTATCTTTTTTTGGAGCTTCTTTCCTTGATTCTTTTTCCATTTTTTTATTATCGCCAGCCTTTGGCTTTTCTGCTGCCTTTTTTTCTTCTTTTGTTTTTGATTCTGTTTTGTTTTCAGTTTTTACTTTTTCTTCTGCCATTTTTATTTCTTTAATGCCTGACTTGATTTAGTTGCGCCAACACCTGCTGATGTGTGTTTTGCGATTTTTCTTGTTAGGGCAAATTCTCCCAATCTATGACCGAGCATTTCTGATACGATTGGCACCTTTACAAATTCTTTACCGTTATGAACTTGGATCATACTGCCAACCATTTTTGGAACTATTACCAATTCTCTGTCATGAGTTTTGATTGGCTTGTTTCTTGCATTTTTAACTTCACACTTAGCAACAAACTTTTCTATTTCTTCTCCGTTTCTTAAAAGAAACCTTCTAGAGCCAGATTTTACTAATTTTGCGAATTCTCTTACGTCCATCTTTTTAAGCTCCTCTAACTCTATTCCTCGATAAAACTTCTCTTTACTTTTCTGAATTAATTCTTCTGCCATTTTTATCTTTTCTTCCTCCCTGTTCTTCTTGGTCTAATTAAACCAACCTTCTTACCTGGAGCTGCATTTCTCTTTGCAATCTTGCTCTTAACCCTTTTACCTCGGCCTGAACCGAATGGGTGATCTATCTTGTTCATTGCTACAGCTGAAGTTCTAGGCCATAGTTTAGACTTTGATTTCATTATATAAAACTTCTTACCAGCTTTTAATATTGGTTTTTCGACTCTTCCGTCACCTGCTGCAACACCAATTGTTGCCCTAGTATCTTTGCTAAATTTCTTTTCTTTTTTAGAAGGCATCATAATTGTTACTTTGTCGCCCTCTTGGTTCATAACAAGCCCAGATGAGCCACCTGTTCTGATGAATTTACCACCGTCTCGAGGAGAGTTTTCTATATTAAATACCAATGTTCCGTTTTTTAAATCTCCTAATTTTGCGATGTCCCCATTTGAGCTTCCGCCAATTTTTACCTTTTGGCCAACATATAATAAATTTGCTGCGAAATTATAAAATGATTTTCCTTCTTTGTTTACTAATTTTGCGATTGGAACAGAATGTCCACGTGAAGCAACTAGACTTACAGCTTTATATTCTCCTTCTAAAATTGCTGGATAACCTGGTCTAACCAAGCTAGCCTTTTTCTTAACTTGATAAACTAGGCTTCCCTTTCCTCTACGCTGTTGAATAATTCTCTTTCCCATTTTAACCTAATTCTCCTGGATAATATCCCATGTTGCTTACTTCGCTTGTGGACACAAGGTAATCTCCTGTGGGCTCTCCTTGGTTGTAATCCACCTGAATAACTGTTCCCATATCTGTATGACTCATTCTTGTCTGCTCTGTTTCTCTTTGATCATTCATTATAATACCCCCAGCTTAGTCGCTAAATCTCCAGCGCTAAACTTTTCTTTTAATTTTACAAATGCTTGTTTTTTGTTTTTATGAGTCAGTGTCCTAACGTTTTCTACTTCTACTCCGAATAAATCTTCTACTTCTTTTTTTACATCGCCTTTACTCACTGCTCTGTCAACGATAAAAACAAGACTATTGTCTACTTCTATTTGTCTCATTATTTTTTCTGTTGCTTTTACTTTTTCAAGGATGATTTTTTCTTGTGCCATTTTATTTGAATTTTTCTCCAATTTCTTTAATTGCTTTTTCTGTATAACATGCGATTCTTCCTGGTTCTCCATTTGGAGCTAGATCTGAAATCTTCAATTCTGAAACCGGAACTACTGCGATTCCCTTCCTAGACATTTTTTCACTGCTAGCGACTACAAACAAAAGACCAGAAGACTGCTTATATTTTCTTCCTCTTGTTTTTCCTATTCCAGATCGCTTCTTTTTTACCTTTAATACCTTATTAGCGTTTTCGCCGAATAGTGTTTTTAATATTGTGAAAAATTCTTTTGACTTTAAATCTAAGATTGCTGCATCAAAAACAAATCCTGATTCTACTGTGCCACTATATTTTGAAGATAGAGAATCTTTGTCAAATGTTCCTGTTAGTGCAGAATTTAGAGCAATCCTTAGTTCATTTTTATTAATTTTTAAGAATGGGTTTTTTTCTGGCCTTGGTGCATGTGGTCTTCTACCGCCCCTTGTGCTTGAAACAGTTGCTCCAATCCAATTAAAAGAAGAACCACTTCTGGACATAATCTTTCTTGGGATTCTAGAGATTCCTTTATTATATGCTGATTTCCAATCGTGTCTTTTATGCTTAAGAATTCCTGAAGCTGAATATCCTGCTCCGGCGCCCTTTTTAGCTCCGTACGCTTGAGAATAAATTCCTTTTTGTGCCTCGAAAACTTTTGCTAGAATGTCGGATCTGATCTTTGAAGAAAAATTCTTAGGTAACTCTATTTCCTTTGTTGATTTTCCTGACTTGTTGAATAGTTTTGTTTTCATTGTGTTTCTCCTGCTAATTTTTCTAGTAATGCCGTTTGTTTTCTTTGAAGAGTCAATGATTCTGTTACCGCGCATGATATTTGCCCATCCTTATTTGACAAGCCAACATAAATTCCTTCCACAATCGCATTCTCTCTATTTTCAAAAGCCACATAGTCCCTACTCTCTAAAATGTGAAGTCGTCCTGAACATTCCGCCTTCTCGTATCTTGCACAAGATTTTTCTCGTCCGCAAGTAAATAATTGTCCGCTCATCTTAATTCAAGCACCTCATAGCTTCTTTTTAGTTGTTTCTTTGTTGGTCTAATTGGTGCAGTTAGAACAAGTCCTCTTTTTTTTGGGCCCGGAAGGGAACCTGCCAAAATTATGAAATCGTTTTTTATTTTACCGTATTGATGAAATCCTGATTTTGGGTTGATGTCGCTTTCTTTTATGTCGCCTACTTGAATTATTAAATTATTATATGCAACTCTGTTGTGGAATCCTGTTTGTCCCATTTGGGGTGCTCTAAATGTAACACGAGCTGGATGCCATGGAGCTAAAGATCCCGGTCTTCTTTGACCCTTTTCAGCTTTACTGACTTTTAATGCAATCCCAAATCTTTTTACTGGGCCTTGAGAACCATAGCCTTTAGTTACTGCTCGAACATCGACTAGGCCTTCTGGGAAGACATCTTTAACTGACAATTCGTTTGCTAGATTTTCTTTGATCCATGCCAACTTTTCCTCGCTTGAACCGCTTAATGCGATTTCAATCATATCTACTTTCTTCTTTCCTATCGCCGTATTTTTTGTAAGAGAATAAACGACAACTCTTACGTCGTCAAAATCTGATTCTTCTCCTAATTCTTTTAAATTCTTAGAAACCTTTAATGTCTTTTTTAATGCCTTATCGTTTGAAACTACCACGTCTTTTTTTACCTTTTTGCCCTTGTAAAACCTAACTGAATAAATCTTCATTTTTGGGCACTCTAAAACTGTTGCAGGAATCGAAATTCTTTTTCCTTTTGTTAATGAGTCTGCTGTGTTGTCTTTTGCAAAAACTGAAATCATTCCAACTTTGTATCCGATGAACCCTTGTAATCCTTGGCCATCTTTTTTTACAGGCTTCCAGTTAACACTAGGTATAACTTTTTTTGCCCTCACTCTCGGATAGAATTGAAGGCTTCCTGATCTTATTCCGTTGTTGTCTGTCATTTTTCATACTTCCGACTAATCTAATAGTCTGATTCTTAACGGCTATCACTCCGTATTGAATCTAAGCTTCAACCAAGCTAAAATTACCAAGTTCAAACATTTAAGTTTTGAACTCATCTACAAAATGAGGGAGAAATGTGGGTTTATAAAGGTTTGGGGTTGGGGGTGGACAATGGGTGTGTAAGGATGCTACTTGGTTTGTTATATTCCTGTTCTTCCTACTAGTCCTGATTTTACACTAGCAACGATATTATGCCTCCTAATTAAATCGCCCAATATATTAAAATATGAACTCCCCATAGACATTCTTGCACTATCTGAAATATCTAAGTCTTGAGCTTCGGAGGGGTGATAGCCCTCTATTGTATCACAATGCTTATTGACAGCATGCAAAAGATCAATTTCCCTTTCGAATGTTTTATCATGTCTTTTTCTTGGATTACTGATCCCGCTATATTTTCTAAGAACGTATTTCCCATCAATAAGATCTATCTGCATAGGAAAAATTATTGTGTCATGCGCAGGCATCCCCTCAATTGTGCTGGGCAACTCTTCCATAGATTATGTTTGTGTTCTTTGTATATAAATATTTATATGATTCGGAATATAAATCATGCCACGAACTTGGCTTCAGAAATCTTTTGATTTCCGTCTACTGTTGCGATTCTTTTTACGGTTCCGCCTCTTTTGGCTTGTTCTCTGACTTCTTTTGGGCTTAGCGAATCCATATTATCTGGGTAGATGATATCTGTGATGTTAATTGTGTGAGTGATTTTTACTTCTTTGAAATCTTCAATATCGAATAAAACTTCATTTATTATGTTTTGCTTATTTGTTTTTAATGTGCAAAAATCTACCTTTGGACCCTCGCCTTCTTCTTTGTTTTTTCCTGGCTTTCCTGACTTTGGCGCTTTTGGCTTTGTTTTTATTTCTACTTCGTCTGTCTTGAATGTTAATGCGAAGAAAACTTTTGGATATTTTTCCATTAGCTCTAAAATCTTTTGGGGTTCAACTTGTGTATCTATTTGAAATTTTCTGACTCCTTGAAAATTACTTTTCTTAATTATGGGCAGGCCTAGCTCTTCTTCTAAGTCCATTGTTGAGACTATTACTCCTTTTGCTTGAATAGCTTCAGTTATGTTTTGAAGAGAAATTTTTAGAACTGTGTTTACTAGCTCTGCTGAAGTTTTAATTTGTGTTTTGCTTGCTTGTTTTTTTGCTTGAACTAAATACTTGTCTTTAAATTCCCCTCTGGAAAATTTCATAAATTCATTATGGATAGATTCATCAGCTAAATTTTCGAAGATTTTTTTCATCACCATGTTGTTTTTTATTTCATTTGATTTATAAATTTATGCTCTTCATTACATTGTTAAGTTAGCGGGTGCTAATTTGCACAAAAAAATAAATTAAGATTTCTTCTTTCTTTTTCTAGGCTTGTTCCAGTAGGGCGATTTGCACTTCGGACAAACAGCAGGCCCTTCATTGTTTCCGCGAGGAATCCACTGATGTCCACATCTTTCACATTCAAAACCTTCCACTTCAATTTTTACTCTTCCCATACAGATTATATGATTAACTAGTATATAAACTTATTGTATATTATTAACAACCGAAAGATTTAAATAGTAGTGCTACTTAGTAAATATATTATTAACTAATAATATAAAGGTAAGAAGGGTGCGTGAACACCCTCCTTTGTATCCCACTCGCTAAAATGAAACACAACAATAATCAGAAAACAGAAGTTAAAAATCTTTGCTGTCCTAAGTGTAAAAGTAAAACTTTCAAAAAGAACGGCAAGAGAAAAACAGAGAATAGAGGAATAATCCAAAGATACCAATGTAAGGATTGTGGTTATCGGTTTACACACGACGATGGATTTTTCAGAATGAGAAATCATCCAAACAAAATAACTTGTGCCCTAGATTTATTTTACAAAGGAGTATCAACTCGAAAAGTCCAAGAGCATTTCCAGGCGTTTTATCCACACAATTCAACAAACGTTTCAGTTTATAATTGGGTTGTAAAATATGCCAATATGATTTCTAATTTTACAGATAAATTGAAAGTTAATGGTGGAAGCGAAGTTCAAGTTGATGAGATGGAATATCACCGAAGAGAAGAACATAGAAAGAAGGGAACTTGTAAAGATTGGTTTATTGATAGTATTGACGTTAAGACGAGGTATTTAGTGAGTGCTAAATATTTCAAATCAAGGGGTAAGAACGAGATTAAAGAAGTTATCGGCAAAGTCAAATATAAGACTGAAGGATATGTAACAACGATTACGACAGATGGTTGGCAAGTCTACAAGGGAGTTGTTAAGAAAACTTGGGGCTGGAACCTAAAAGAACAAAGATATAACATTGTTCATAATCCTATTATTGCTTCTAACGGCGAAGGTTTTAATTTATATATTGAAAGATTACATAATTCAATTAGAGAACGAACTAAAACCTTTAGGGGATTTCATGGTAGTGTTGAAAGTGCAGACTCAATAATGAAAGGTTATGTTATTTTCTATAACTTCATAAGAAAACATCAGTCAATTAAATGTTGTCCTTATGAATTGGCTACGGACTTAAAGTTGAAAGAAAATAATAGATGGTTGGAGTTGATTAGGTTGAGTAAAAATCCCAAATTTGAACTTTGTTAGAAGTCCAAGATCTAATAAAAATATTTATATAAACCTCTTATTACTTAATACAATGAATAAACGGGTAACAGTGATTGTTTATCTTTTAATTATATTATTTCTCTCTAGTTTTTTTGTTTTTAATAGTCTTAAAAAGTCTAATAAAACTTCAGATATAATGAATATATCGTGTACAAAGATACTTTATAATGGAGAAAATAAAATAGATATTGTTCTCATTCCTGACAACTATTCTGATCAAGAACTATGGGAGGACGATGTAACCATCTACAATGATTTTTTCTTTTCTGTTGAACCATTAAAATCTAATGAGGAGAAATTTAACATTTGGAGAATTAATGATCTAAACTTAGAAGTTATTGAAATTAACCAATACGGACAATTAACTGAAGACAAAAAAGACATTATAAGACAAATAAGCAGAGGTTGTATTAGTGCTTCTGCAGATGTCATTTTTTTAATAAAGGACAATACTCATTCTAAGGAATCCTATGGTCAAGCTTTTGGAGGCTCTATAATTGCTTTGAGTAGATTGAGAAGTTCGTCTGACTCTGAAATTTCCGTAAGAACTTTTATTCACGAGTTTGGCCATGCATTTGGGGGACTAGGAGACGAGTACGAAAATCAGGGTAATGTATTCTCTAAACAGATAGAATATGGAGGTGTAGAAGGCCCCAATATAGATACTGAAGGATGTCCAAAATGGTGTTCAGGGGCATTAAATAAAAATGCTGAATGCTATTCTCAATATATAGAATTTAGAAATTGTTTATATAACGAAACATATGATCTTCAAAATCCAGAAAATTATAACTCTGAGGCGACTGAATGCATATACCCTTCCTCTGCAGTAGAATGTGATTTGGGTACTAACTGTATGGCTGGAACAGGATGCTATTGGAATAGTGGAAGCTTAACTTCCTTTAGGTCTTCGAAAGATAGTGTTATGAGATATAGCCAGATTACTTTTGAACTTAACTCAATAAGTAAAACAATTATTCAGGAAAAAATAAATAGTATGATGGAATAAAATTCAGCTTTAGAGATTTATTCATTCCTTTTTGTTATATCCTACTAGGAAAATTATGAATGAAATAAATATTAACCCAGTACTTATTGCGATTGCGATTGCTGACACTATCCATTCCATACCTTCGCAACTATTCGTAAACAAACAAGGAATCCAAGTAAGGCCATTCAGAATCCAAAATAATCCTATAACAACGATATTCGTCCAAGAAGCTGTTTTTAGAAATCTATTTTTCTTAGATACTCTTATTGATAAGAAAATTAGAACTGTTGAGAAAATTGCTCCTAAAAGAGGAATAAGACCATAAAATATTGCATCATCATTTAATTCAGATAATTCTCCAATCCCGAACATAAAAAAGAATATCCAAGTAAACAAGGCAAATGTGATTAAGAGAATGATATTTGTAATTTTTAGTTTTCCCATCCTATTAGCTTGTAAGAATTCTTACTTTAAAAATCTATCCATTCTATCCTCGTGGGGGAGTTTTTTAGCAAAGAAATGAAATCTTTAAGTCCCGTTAACTTAACAATGCAGCTCTTCATCAACTTTATAAATGAGATGAGCGTGTAATGTTTATGGCCACTAAATTTAATGTAAATAACGTTGTTACGGCAATAGCTATCTTTGCTATATTTGTACTGGCGTTTTTGGTTTTGAAACCGATTTTTATACCGATTGTCTTTGGTCTTCTATTTGCATATATCGCACATCCACTTTATGTAAAAATACGTAGAAAAATAAAGGGTCCAAATACTGCTGCTGTTATATTAATGATTATACTTGGCCTACTTGTTGCGGTTCCCCTTGTTTATTTTACACCTCTTCTTATCAGACAAACTTTTAATATATATGTAAATTTTCAAAATGTTGACCTAGCCACACTTTTAGAGAGTGAGCTTTCCAGGCTTCTTCCTCAAGAAACACTTACTAAAGTACTATATGAACTAAACAGTGTTCTTGGTAGAGTTGTTAGTACTTTTATGAATCAGTTTTTAGATATTTTAGTTGATGTTCCCAATCTTTTATTGAAATTTGCTGTGTTTTTCTTTACATTCTTTTTCGCAACAAGAGATTATGATAAATTGGGAGACTATATCTCTAAAGTATCTCCTTTCTCTAGGCCTACTGAAAAGAAGTTTATGGAAGGATTCCGTGGTATTACTAATTCTATAATGTTGGGCCAAGTTTTAATTGGAGTTATTCAAGGATTGGCCCTTGGGCTTGGTCTTTGGATACTTGGAATTAATAATGCTATTACCTTGACATTTTTAGCTATGTTGGTTTCAGTAATTCCGATGCTTGGATCTTGGCTTGTTTGGTTTCCTGTTGTTGTAATATTGGCTATTAATGGAGATATAACACCCGCACTTATTTTATTCTTTTATGGAGCTTTGTTTGTTTCTAGTATTGATAACTTTATTAGACCTTATTTATTATCTAAATCTACAGACATGCCTCTTGGTATTAGCATTATTGGGACTATTGGTGGACTATATTTCTTAGGAATTGTTGGACTTATTCTTGGACCACTTATTCTTGCATATGCACTAATTATTTTAGACCTATACCAGAAGGGTAAGTTAAACGAACTCTCTAGAAGATAAAATGGAAAGGGGGGTGGGAATTTTAACTAGTGATCTTATTAAGAAAAAAGTTGATGGTGGCACACTTAGCGAGGATGAAATTTATCAAATTATTGATGACATTTTACTTGGGAAATTAAGTGAGGCCCAAATTGCGTATTTTATATCTGGTCAAAAACTTGTTGGAATGAATGAGGATGAGGTTTATTATTTGACTAATGCTATGATTGGAACTGGAAATGAAATTCATTTTGGTAAAAAAATTATTAGTGATAAACACTGCATCGGTGGTGTTGCGGGGAACAGAACTACTCCTTTAGTTGTTTCTATTTGTGCTGCGCTTGGCTTGACTATTCCGAAAACATCCTCTAGAGCGATTACTTCTGCTGCTGGAACGGCTGATGTTATTGAGACTATTGCAAATATTGAAATTAGGCCTGAGGACATAAAAAAAATAGTGAAAAAGGAAAATGGGTGTATGATCTGGAATGCTAAAGCTAAGCTTTCTCCGACTGACGATAAAATTATCAAGATAGCAAAGATTCTTGGAATTGACATTCCGTCTCAGTTGGTTGCCTCCGTTTTATCTAAGAAAATCTCTATGGGATCTAAGAAAATCATTATAGACATACCATATGGACGTGGATCAAAAGTGCATACATTGACTGAAGCGAAAAAAATAAGGGGGATGTTTAAGAGTGCTGCAAAGAGATTTGGCCTTGACTTAAGAGTTGTTTTTACCAATGGGAAGAATCCTGTGGGCAATGGGGTTGGGGCCGTTCTTGAAATGAAGGATGTTTTAGCTGTTTTAAAAAATGATAAGGGGGCTCCAAGGGATTTGCGAGAAAAGGGAATTTTGCTTGCAGCTGAGCTTTTGAAATTGAATGGTGTTAAACTTCCGAAGAGAAAGGCCAGAAAGGCATTAAAGAGTGGTGCAGCCTATGAAAAATTTAAAAAAATTATTAACGCTCAAAACAAAAAGAGAGATTTTGACAAAAGGGTGGCTAAACTTAAAACCTCAGAATTCAAAAAAGAGATTTTTGCTGGGCCTGGTGGTGTGATAAAAAGGATTGACAACGATGGGCTTAACACGCTTTGTGGGATGCTTGGGTGTCCTGATGAGAAGGGGGCGGGAGCTTATCTTCATAGAAAAACTGGTCGACTAAAGAAGGGTGAATTATTAATTACGCTATATTCAGATAGCAAGAAAAAGCTATCAGATGCTATCGAATACTTTTGGGCGAATGGGGTTGTTGAGTTTGGATAGGATTAATCTGAACCGTTCGCTTCTGAAGCGTACAAACGCCCACACCAGGAATCGAACCTGGAAGCCCCGAAGGGCCTGGATTTCAAGTCCAGTGCAATACCACTATGCGATGTGGGCTTTGCTCATCATTGCGTTCATGAAGCAACTTGATTGCTACTTTATGCGATGTGGGCAATAATAAGATGATCTAAGAAATACTTTTAAGCCTTTTGGGCATCAATATTTTGCCTTATAAAATATCTTGCGAATTTTGGTAGAATATTTACGTTTAACAGGCCTGTACTTAGAGCCTTATTTATTATTGGCTCGTTCTTTTCTCCAAATTCTTCTATTAGTTCCCCATGAAGTTGTTCTATTCTTGTTAATCCTACGAAATATGAAATGTTTTTGAAAAAGCTAAAGGGCGACTGGCTTGAGTGTTCATAATTTAATAATGCACCAAAGTTATTTGCAACTGACATAAATTTTTTCTTATAATCAAACGATGAGTCTTCTAGATTTTTTAGTTTTAAGTATTGATAATAATTCCAAAAAAGACCGATTTCTTTTCTTTTGAAATAGAGTTCTCTTTGTTTTAGATATGCATCTTCGATTTGATACTCTTTTGCGAATTTTTTTGAAAACTTTAGGGACTCTTTATCCGCTAATTGCGCAAATCCCTCTGCGTGTATTCTCATTGTTGGAACAGATGTATTTATAGAATCGTCTCTAATGCTTAACGGGAGGTCTCTTGAATTAAATTCTTGCAATGCATGGCCTATGAATTCATGAAAAACTGTTTGGATGGTTGCTGCATTTATTATTTTTACTTCTTCCCCATCTTTATATGCAAAAAATGTGCTAGGCGATATTTCAACTCTTTGTGTGCTTGGTGTAAATGCACTATTTTGAGAATAGGGTTGGCCCAACACGAGACTAAACTCATAATCTTCGCTGAGACAATAATGCTCTCGTGCATATGCTAAGATGTCTTTTTTTAATTTGGACAAAATATCTTTAAATCTTTCTTGTAGCTCTGGACTGTCTGAAGGAAATGATCTGTAAGAGTAATTTTGGTAAGAGAGGTAAAAATTCCAGTCTGCTTCATAGTTAAAATTTTTAATTCTTTCCTCTATTAATTTTATTATATCTTTTCCGAAAAAGATTTCTATTATTTCATCGACTCTTTCTTTATCTCTTTTAGAAAAATATTGTGCATATATCCTTTGGTTTTCTAAATTCAAAAGATGATTTTCGATAAAAATATTTTCAAACTCGTTATCTGTTTTTATGCTTTCTAGCTTCTTTTTAATTTCTGATATTTTTTCAACAAGCATTTCTATTGTTTTTAGATTTGGGACTTCATTTAAGGAATGTGTCATCAATCCATAAAGGCTGTTAAAGTTATGTATTTCTTTATCTAGGATAATTAACTCTTCTGTTATTAGCTTCATTAAAATTCGGCGACTTTTGCTTATTTAAGCTTTGTTGTTTTGGAGGCTTTCTTCAAAGAATCTTTTTGGAATATAGCTGCCCATTTTCTCCCCCTATTATTAAAGGGATATAAATAAGGTTGGAACAAAAAAAGACCGAATAACAAATGCCCTAGATAGGCCTATCCTTTGATTAGTGTTCCGATAAATTTTTTCTTTTTTAGAATGTTGTCTATTTGCTTTAATGAACCTACAATGTATGTTGGAACTTTTTTTTGCATAATTACCTTTGCCCCCGTTTGATCTAAAACGAAGTGCTGTCCTGCTGAATACTTTATCGCACTTGCTCTTTTGTTGAAATCTTTCCATGAAATTTTATTTATGAACTTGGCGCTTTTGTTTGTTTTTGGATTTGATGTATATAGGCCTTTAATATTTGTTAGATTTATGAATGAGCACTTTAGATGTGCTGCTAACTTTGCTCCGACGCTGTCACTTGTTTGCTTTGCTCCATACCTTAAGGCTCCACAAAGGACTATTTTGTTTTTCTCTAATTGTGCTGCAACTTTTTTCATTGTCCTTGGTAAAATATGATTTGCCTCTTTTCCGAAAAACTTCATTAAGTACTGTGCGTGAAATCTTGTTATTGCTATTCCAACTAAAGACTGTTCCTTTGTGTTTTTACCTATTTTCTTTATAGCACCCGCATACACCCTTGCTGTTTTTCCCCCTCCTGTTACCACAACAAACTTTTTTGATGGATGAGAATCTATTAATCTTTTGAACTCCTTTAAAAAATTGATGTCTACTTTCCCGGGAACTATTCTGCTGCCCCCCAGACTTATAATCCACACTTCTTTTTCCATGTATTTTTCATGTAATACTACTTTTAATAAGTTTGCAAATATATTCTGAACCTCACAAATATTTAAAAACTAGAATAAAGAAAAGATAATGTAAAAGATGGTGAAAGTAATCCTGGGGGCTTATTGGACCATTTTTATAAGGAGACAAAATGAGTAAAAGCTGTATATATTGTTCGGCGGGAATTGACCCTTCCTCTGTTGTAGATATTTGTCAAAAATGCATGTATCAGGTATGGGGCGAGAAGATGGCAAAAACTATCGTGGACAACATGGAAAGAGAGAAAGATACTGGAAATTTAGAGCTGGGTAGAGTTGGGGAAATGGATTCTACAGAAAAACCATCAACTGAAACAAAAGAAACAGAAATTGCTCCACTTAATGCTTCTGTGATTGAAGAATCTGTGATTGAAGAACCGACATCTCTTGAGGGAATGAACCTGAATGAGTCGAATTTTTTAGATAGTGATATTATTACCCGATAAAACCCAGAAGCATTAAGCTTTTAAAGGGTCTTTTTCTAGCTTAATTAGGATAGCTAGCCTGTCCGAGTTGTAAATTAAAAACAGCGAGATAAATTCTTG
The DNA here is from genome assembly GCA_964489675.1 of Candidatus Woesearchaeota archaeon. Classification (GTDB taxonomy): domain Archaea; phylum Nanobdellota; class Nanobdellia; order Pacearchaeales; family GW2011-AR1; genus JAGVXH01. The sequence continues at coordinate 13,498 of CAZAZO010000003.1, forward strand.
TTGTGTATATAAAAATGTCAGAGCAACTTCAAGAAAAAGCTCCACAAACATTTTAGGAAAACAAAAATGTCAAAGAAAAAAACAGTTAGAAGAAAGGGTAAGGTTCGGTTCAGTGAATACTTTAAAGGACTAGCTGACGGGGATAGCGTATCTATTGTTATTGAGAAAAGCTTTAGGATTGGCTTTCCAAAAAGAATTCAGGGCCTAACTGGGAAAGTTGTTGGAACCAGGGGAAGGTTTAAAATTGTTGAATTAAAAGATAAGAACAAGATGAAAACATTTATTATTCATCCTGTTCACTTAAAAAAGAATTAAGATGGTTATTAAAGAAGAACGTCCAGTTAGTATGGCAGAAGTTAGCGCTATAGTTGGAGAAGGAGAAAAGGCTGAAAGCATTAAGAATTTTATTAAACAATTTGAGACTGTATCTTTTGAAGATGCTCAAAAAATGAAAGAAGAGTTAACTGCCCTTGGAATTTTGAAGCTTAAGGAAAGCCACATAATTAAAATAATTGATTTTGTACCTAAAGAGGCGAGCGAATTAAATAAAATTTTGAGTGAAGTATCTTTAGATGCAGAAGAAGTAAGCAAGATTCTCAATGTTACTCAAAATTATTAGATTAGAAAATGGCAAAAGAAGAAATAGCAATTATATTAGATTTCCTACCTTACGGATATCCATTAGAGAAAAAAATGTTACCAGTAGCTCAAGCTATTGGTAAAGAAAATTTTACTCTCCTACAGCTAGTTCCTCGAAGAGGTGCTACGTTTGAAGTTGGAGAGGAAGTATATATCGGAGAAGATAAGCGAGAAAAAGTTCAGTATATCCTTGGAAGATGCCCAAGAGAAAAACTTACAGCAGTATCCAAAGAACAACTAGAAGAATTTGTTCACAAAAAAATACTAGAAACTCCTGAAAGAGTAGTAAAGTTTTTTAATGAAGCTCAGCCAATTAATACGCGGCTTCATCAGGTAGAATTACTTCCAGGATTTGGAAAGAAGCACACTCTTGCGATATTAAAGGCGAGAGAAGAAAAACCGTTTGAGAGTATTGAGGATATTCGAGAAAGAGTTCAAAATATTCCCGACCCAACCAAGGGCGTTGAAAAAAGGATATTAGAAGAACTTAGCGAAATTCAAAGATACAATCTATTCATAGTATAAAAATGGGAAACCCAAAAGAAAAACACGAAGAGCAAGCAGAGCTTATAAGAATTAAGGGAAGCGATGTTGATGCAAGAAAACAACTAATAGTTGGACTTACAAAGATAAAGGGAATCTCTTGGGCATTTGCTAATGCTATGTGTAGAGTTTTGAAGATCAGTCCAACAAAGAGAATTTCTGAATTAGACAAAGATGAGGTTTCTAAGATTGAGGGCTTTATTGACAACCCAGAAGTTCCTGCATTTTTAAAGAACAGACAAAAGGATTTTGATAGTGGAGAAGATTCTCACTTGAATGGGTCTGACTTGAAACTTAAGGGTGAATTTGATATTAAGAGACTAAAAAAAGTCAAGGCTTATAGGGGGATTAGGCACAGTAGCAATCTTCCGACTAGAGGACAAAGAACTAAATCTAACTTTAGGAGAAACCGTAAGAAAAGTGGTGCCGTTGGGGTAAAGACTAAGAAGAAATAAGATGGGAGATATAAAAAGGAAACGAAGGCTATATACTCGGCCAAGAAAGCTTTTTGATAGCCAGAGGATTCAGGAAGAAAATGTTATTGTTAATGAATATGGATTAAAAAATAAAAGAGAAATTTGGAAAGCGAAAAGTGTTGCTACAAAATTTAGGCAAAGAGCGAAGAGGCTGATTAGTAAAACAGAAGAGGAGAAAAATACATTTATCGATAAATTAAACAAGTTGGGCGTTAATGTTGAAAATATATCTGATATTCTTGCCTTAACAGAAAAAGACGTATTAAACAGAAGACTTCAAACAATTTTATTTAGGAAGAAAATGGCTCATACTCCAAAGCAAGCAAGGCAACTTATTGTTCATAAATATGTTTTAATTAACGGCAAGGTTGTTAACACCCCTTCTTTTTGGGTTACTCCTGAATTAGAAAATGAAATCACGATTAAACCAAAAAAGGAAAAGCCTGCTAAGGCGGAAGAAGCTCAAGTGGAAGAAACCTCAGAGGGTGATGTGGCTAGCGAAGAAGGTGCGGCTGAGGAAAACAAGGAGGCAAAAGAATAATGGCAAAAGAAACAAGCAAGTTATTTCATTTGTCCATTTTTGGAGGAATAAACTAAAATGGCAAAGGACGTAAAAGACAATGTTTTTGTATTGGATATTTATGCTACATTTAACAACACCATTGTTACTCTAAATGATTTAGCTGGAAATACAATTGGGAAAGTTACTGGTGGACTTGTTACAAAACATAACAGGATGAAGGCTAATCCCACAATTGCTATGTTTATTGCAAAAAGGATTCAGGAAATGTGTAGAGATTATAAGGTTACAACTTTAGAAGTTAGAATGAGGGGACAAACTGGCGCCACCGGAATTGGTCCTGGGGCGAATGCTATTATTAAGACTTTAACAAAGGAAGGTTTTAAAATCACAAGCATTAGTGATACTACTAGAATTGCTCGTGGTGGACCAAAGAAAAAAGGAGGCCGAAGAGGAAGGAGAGTATAAATTACTAAGATTTAAAAACTCTCTCAAAGAAAAAATAACATGGAACTAATAGAAAAAAATGATAAAAAGATGATCTGGAAAACAGATATGGGAATTAGCCTTGCTAATGCACTTAGAAGAAGTGTTGGAGACATACCTATTCTAGCAATTTCTGAATGTGATATTTACAAGAATGATAGTGCCTTATATGACGAAGTTATCGCTCACAGACTTGGGCTAATCCCTTTGAAAAATCAAAAAGTGAAGAAGGGTGACTCTGTTGAACTTAAACTAAAGAAAAAAGCTGGCAAAGAAGAAAAAACAATAGTTGAAGCTGGAGAAATGGGAGAAAATGTTGTGTATCCAGATATGCCACTTGTTTTACTTGAAAACGGACAAGCAATTGAACTTGTTGCTAGGGCTGAGCAAGGGACAGGTAGAGAACATGCTAAGTTTATGCCTGGCTTAATGTTTTATAGACAAATTCCTAAAATTAAGATTGAGAAAGAAGGAGAATCCCACATGGAACTTGCAGAACAATATCCTGAGGTTTTTGAATTTAAAGATAAGCTAAAAGTAAAAGCCTCGTGGAAGGGAGACCTTGATAATGATGACCTTGAAAAGTATAGTGGAATTAGCGCTGAATACGGAAATGAATTATTATTTGTAGTTGAATCATGGGGACAAATCAAAGTTGAAGCAATATTTACTGAGGCTGCTAATGCATTAAAGAACGAACTAGATGGTGTTCTTAAGGCTCTTAAATAAATTGTAAATACAAACTGTTCGCAATTTTCATTTGCGGATTTATACTAGCAAATAAACCCCGAGTGAGGGAATGCCTACGCTGTTCGCGATTCACTCTCGCGGATAGATATTATAACTTTGGGTTGTTCCGCAAGAGCAAATCGCTCAGTCAAAGTAACCCGAAAGGGTTTCATTCGCCGCCAAGGATATGACGACGAAACCGGTGACCGGAATAAAAATCCGAGGGAATGCCGGAGCGGTCAAACGGGATGCGTTAAGGGCGCATTGGTTTTTGCCTACGGGGGTTCGAATCCTCCTTCCCTCATGGAATGGGAGATTCGAATACCAAGGTATGACCTTTGGCCTCGAATGTCACAGAAGGAGAAGCAAAAAATAAAATGGAAAAGAAAATAAGTAAAACAAAAATTGAGAAAAGGATCAAGAGAAAGAGAGATCCATCTTTAGTGAAAACTATAATCAAGCTTAAGAAAACTAATCCTGAGGCAGCAAAAGAGTTGTCTAAACCAAAGAGAAGATGGCCTGCTTTAAATTTGAAGGAGTTAGCTCATGTAGAAGGAGACCTTCTGGTTTGTGGTAAGGTTTTGAGTGCTGGAGAACTTGGTTCATCTAAGAAAGTTGTTGCATGGAGTGCTAGCAATAAGGCTATTGAAAAAATTAAGGAGAGCAAAGGTAGCTTTGTTGGACTTGAAGACGAACTGAAAAAGAATCCTGAATTAAATGGGTTGGTAATTGTTAAATAAAATGGCAAAGTTGATTGTTGACGGAACAGATGCTGTTTTGGGCAGAGCAGGAAGCTTTGTTGCAAAAGAGTTACTTAAGGGGAACAGTGTTGTGTTGATAAACTGTGAAAAAATTATAGTTAGTGGGGACAAAAAAGCATTTGTTGAAAGAATTAGGCAAAAAAGAAGAATGGGTCAGGGTAGTTCGCTTAAAGGTCCAAAATATATTAGACAAGAAGATTTATTGGTTAAAAGAATTTTGAGAGGAATGCTTCCTTGGGACAGGCCAAGAGGCAGAGAGGCTCATAAAAGACTTAGGTGTGAAATTGGCAATGGGCAACTTAATGAAAATGAAGTTAAAGGTGCTAAAATATTTGACCATCAAAAACCAAAAAAGTATGCTACTATGAAAGAAATTGTGAGGTTGTTAAAATAAGATGAATAAAGTAACAAACAAGTTGTTGCATAATCCATTTTTGGGAGGAAACAAAAATGAATAACTTAGTTGTAAGCGGAAAGAGAAAGGCTGCGATTGCAAAAGCTACAATTGTTGGTGGAGACGGGAATGTGACAATTAATAAGAAAAAGATTTCTGCATATCCTGAATTTTTGCAATTTGAAGTTAGTGAACCATTGGTTATTGCACGAGAAGTTTTGGGAAAATTAGATTTTGATATTTCTGTTAATGTGAAGGGCGGTGGAGTTTCTGGACAGCTACAAGCAGCTAGACTTGCAATTTCAAAGGCTATTGTTGCATTTACAAAGAACGAGGAAGTTAGACATGTATTTTTGAGCTATGATAGGAATTTGCTTATTGCTGATACTAGAAGAAAGGAAACTAGAAAGCCAGGAGATTCTAAAGCACGTGCTATGAGGCAGACTTCATTTAGATAGGATTGTTTTGTAAAATTTTTGATTATTATGAGATCTATGTAAGATTTGTTTTATTTGTTGTTATTTTATGGGGGTTACAGAATAGAAAGGTTTAAATAGGGAGTGTGGGTTTCTCTAAAATGGTAGCAAAAAGAATGGCTTTAATTAGCCCTGATATTTTAGATCAAATAAAAATGGTTCAATCCGACCTTGAGCAGAATCCCTATTTCTCCATGAGAATGGCGAAAAAACAAATTGCTGTTTTAAAACGTAGTTCTGATCGTCATTCTGTAGACATGGAGCTCCCGAGTGGGACAAGAAATGGACATCGTGGAGCTAGAAGAATTGCATATAGAAACCTTGAGGCCGCCAGAGCCACCCTAGAAGAAGGATGTGCCTCTGGCTTAACCGAAAATTGTATTCGAAAGGCTGCAGCGAGGATAGATGGTTATGATGGAACGATGATCTATCGTACTGAGAATGCAAGAGCCAAGGGGTACAACCACACTTATCCCAATCCGGCAAAAATACCAAACGAAATGTTTAGGTTTGTCTTAAAAAATCCCATCATTGGAAACCCCATTGAAAGGGCTGCTCACTCTCATTTTCATATAGCCAGAATTCACCCTTTTCCAGATGGGAATGGTAGATTGGCTAGACTTATGCAAAATGTTATATTGGGTACGGCTGAGCTTCCCCCGATAGAAATACTCCCCCTAGAAAGAAAAGAATATTGTGATCTAATCAATTCTGCAGAAAGGGAATATCGTGAATCCGAGGGGGAATTAAAGCCCCTGCAGGCCCGATTCTATAATTATCTTGCCCTAAAATTAAGAGATTCTCTCATAAGGATTAGGGAAGCAAGTTGTTCTGAAAAGGTATAATTACAAACTATCAATTGGGCTTTTGATTTTTCTTAGCTCTTGGGTTGATATGTGTGTATAGATTTCCGTTGTTGAAATTGAAGAATGACCCAAAAGCTCTTGGATTTTTCTGATGTCGATGTTGTTTTCCAGAAGGTGGGTTGCATATGAATGGCGGAGGGTGTGGGTGTGGACGTCTTTTGTTATTCCAGCTCTCATGGCTGCTTTTTTTACAATTTTTTGAATATTTCTGTCGGACAACTTTCCACTTGGACCAGTAAACAAAAATTCTTGAGTCGTTTGTTCTTGTTTTTTGACTTGTTCTTGAAGATCTTCCTTTAGGAAAGATGGGATGTTGAAAATTCTGTCTTTTTTTCCTTTTGATTGTTTTATGTATCCTATATCTTCTTCAAAATTTAAATTTTCTACCTTCAAACTTGTTAACTCTGAGACTCGAAGACCACATGCATAAATTAAGGAAAGAATTAGTTTTGATTTTTGATTAGAAATTGAATTAATTAGCGTTTTTACTTCTTGTTTCGTTAAGACTGCGGGGAGTTGCTTTTCTTTTTTTGGCCGCTTTATTGAAATTGTTATATCTTTGTGAAAAACCAATGTGTATGCGAACTTAATTGCTGATAGGAAAAGAATAATTGAGCTAGCCTTTGAATCTTGCATATTATTTAGCATAAATTTTTTTACATCGACCGATTCTATTTCGTCTGGATTTTTTTCTGTTGCTTCTAAGAGTTTTCTATTGGCGTCGGTATAATTTCGGACTGTATACTTAGAATGCCTAGAAATGGATAGCTCTGTTTCTATTATGTCTAAAAATTCATCTATGTCCATTATCAACCTCTTTTGTATTGTGCGAACTATTGTTTATATAGGTTGTGGAGTTTTTGGCCTATGAGAAGAATTGCCTTATGGGGTGTGTCTCACTAGAATTTTTTTGGCAGCGAGGCCTTTGTGTTCTGTCACCATAGTGATTTTATTTTTTTCAGCAATCTGTAGCAGAATCTCCAAAGTTTTTATTGCTCCTGTAAACATAGCGTTTTTTCCTAACTTTTTCATATTCTCAGAATATACTTCATCTGCTACAAAGCTTGTGGATTGATAGGGGTGTATACTAAGGGGGGTCCAGTCACCATCAAGACTATGTGCTTCACAGTAACAACCCCTATCCACTCCCCCCTTATCCAAACAATCTGCGATGACCTGAGCTTCTGTTGGTAAGCAATCCCAGGTATAGGTATATACTCCTTTTGTGTCTCTTTCTCCTACAAATTGAAATTGTCCCGAATCCTCTAAAGCCTTCTTCAGCCCTTCTGAAGTTATTTTCATTGCAACCACATGATTATCATAGGGATAATAAAATTGATTTTCCTGCCTGTTTCCAGAAAATCCTTCTTCACTGATTTTCCTTCTGTATTCATCAATACTTTCTCTTATGGTTGTAATGTTTCGTTGCATGTTCTAGTTTTATAGGGAGACTCTATTTAAATCTTTCGCTTGTAACTACTTATGAGTTAGTCATATTGAAACTATTATTTGTGGATATTTTAGAAAAGTTAAACGCTATACCGAATAACTAAAAATTGTTTTCCTTGGGCTGATTGTCGACCCCTCTCTCACCTTTCATGTTTTTGTGCTTTATCGTCGATAAAGCTCATTTTTTGATAGAAAATTAAGGCTAACTTTTTCTCTTTTTTCTAACCCTCATTTTTACTTATTTTGCTTTTGAATATATCTAATTTTTTCTTGTTCTCACTTTTCTTATATTTTTTAGCGATTTTTAACTTTTTTTATTTTCTCTAACTCTCACTTTTACGTTTAGTAAATTACTATATTAATGATTGTGCGAACTTATTTTGAATATTTTTGTATTTTTGTTAATTTTTGATTGGAAAATTGGCTATTTTGAATTTTGAAGCGATTTAAGAAGCTTTTTTTGTTGGATATAGAAAGACTTGTCTTTTTGCGTATTCTTTTGTTAATGGAGCTTATTTTTTTAATGTAGTCTATTCTAGTTTTGAGCTGAGATCTCTTTGTGGTAGTCTATTTTTTCACTTATGGGCAATGCGTATCCTAGCTTTACTAGTTCTGCGAAGATCTCAAACTTGTATTTATAGTTGTTTATCATCCTGTGGTGGTTTGGACAAAGGCCAATTAAGTTGTTTTCTTTGTTGTTTTGCTTATTGCCGTCGAGATGATGTATGTCTACGACTTTGTCAAATCCGCAAATTGCGCATTTTTTTGTTGTTTTTTGGTATGTTTTTAGATCAATTTTGTTCCTTTTTCGCTGTTGGTACGCCTTATTTTTGTCTTGATGGAACGTGTAGTTGTAGCAGCCAGCGCAAAGGCCTTTGGCATGAATGGGGAGCTTTCTTTTGCAGCGTTTGCAAGTTAGAATTTTTGGCTTGAAAAAGTGCTTTTTGTAGCAACTATAGCAAAGACCTTTAGCATGATGCTCTTTTTCTTTCTTGCAATTGTCACACTCTTTTATCACCCGTTTTTGAAAACGTTCGCATATAAAAACTTTGTGCAAACGGACCATTTTCGTTCGTTTTATATTGTAAGAACGTCGTACAATGTATATTATACGAACTAGGGGGATTTTGGGGGACAATTCGCATAATATGCGCAAATTATGAAAACTTTTCTAGGTTGCACAATTTGTTTTATGGGCTAGGGTATATTTTGGGTTTTTTGACAAAATTATTGAAAATTTAACTTACCTCACTTTTTCATAGTGTTTGATATTTGCAAAAATTAAAAAGTGAGACCATGTGGCTTGCAAAATTATATGGATTTTTCAAATTCTGGTTTTATATTTTGGATTTTTTGCTGTTTAAAACTTAAACAGATCCAAACAATGGTTGGAAAATTATCAAAGATTTTCTATTTTGCGGTTTCACGAGGAGAATTGGCCTCATCACAAGGAACTAAAAATGGTTGTTTTATCAAAGACCGCTGCTTTTCTGCTTCAAATATTGCCTGTCTTGCTGAATAAAAGAGCTCTTCTGGTATCACTTTTTGCCCCCTTATTCTCATTAAGTCTAGGCCTAAAAGGCAATTGTTCCCTACTTCCACTTGTCCGGATTGATAGCCACACTCATGTTTGCCCTGGATATTCTTGTATGCGCATGGACAGCCCTGGGGGTCGCATTCTGGGGTGAATATTTTCATGTTTTTTTATAATTTACCCCCTTAAAAATCTAATGGTTTTTACATGTCTTAATAGCTATTCTTTTCTTTTTTTTGTTAGAAAATGTATAATTCCGAATGTTAACATAAAGACAAAAACCAGGAGGATAAAATAGCTTTCTGTCATTGAAGAAGTATATCCAAAAAAGAATGTTTTTAGGTCCGTGGAAGCCATTAAATCTGGGCTTAGGCGACACATGGACCACGAATAATTTGGGTTTGGCACGTTGGCTCCTATTTGACATGGGATTATTGGGAATAGGATTGAAGCTATTAGGGCTCCTGAAGAAATTAACCATGAATAGATCACCTTTTTTTTGAATAACATATGACTTTTAGTTGTAGCTCGTTTATAAATATATGTAAAATTGCTGTTTGTGTGCAATCCACGGACATATGTCCTATGCTAGTAATTTATTAAAATCATTATAAA
>CAZAZO010000004.1:0-22951 GCA_964489675.1 Candidatus Woesearchaeota archaeon
TAGCATAAACAGTCACATTATAACTTCCTTCTTCTGTTATATTGAATTCTTCAAAAACAAATGGTGAAGAGCAACTAGAGTTTACCGTTGAATTAGTTCCATTAAAATTATACCAACAAGCAGAAATTGCTGAATCATCTGTTAGGGTAATATTTAGAGAAGTAATGTTAGTCGAATAATTCGTGTTATTTGCTGGATAAACTATTGCAATCACTGGAGCTGCACTATCTGGCAAGAAAGCAACACTATGATTCAATACTCTAGGTGAAACATCTGTATCGTCAGTTAAAAGTGAGTTTTTGTATTGGATGAATTTGCCAGCTGAAGTTGACGTTGTAGTAACACCATCTTGAACAATTTCCTCAGGGGACCAATTGCTCCACTCAATGTGGTAAGAGCCAAGGTTGTATAGGTCTTGGATTTCATCAGTGGAAAGTGAACGATTGTAGATACGGACTTCGTCTATAGAACCTAAAAGATGTCCTGACCAATCAGTTCGAGCTGTTCTTCCCAGCCTAAACTTATCTGCTTTAGTTGAAGCATCTGTTATAACTGATTTCATCCAATACCCGTAGCTTGTTCCAGATAAAGACTCTGTAGATTGATTTATTCCATTAATCCATACATCTGGCTTGTTTGTACCATCATGATTTATTAGAAAATGCACCCATGTGCCAATCATATCATCTGTGGACTCTTTAGGTAAGGTTCTTACATCCCACCTACTTGTTCCATCTGTTTTTAAAAAACAATAAAATCTATCTTGACCGCTCCTATAGTCAGCCGTACACCACAGGCCAGTGCTTGAAGATGATTGCCCTAGGTTCCAGATTATGTTTTCATTATTATCATCTTGGTCTAAATATAGCCAAGTTGATACCGCTCCTGATGTAGAGCTCATTCCATTAATACCTATATCAATGTATTCGCTACTGCTGTCAAAATCATAACCCCTTCCAACGATCCCATAATCTTCTCCCGTAGTAGCCCCTGTCACGCTTCCATTATTAACTCCCAACTCATCATTCGCATTTCCATTTAATCCCCAAAGCCCAACCAGCCCCGCGTCACTCAAATTATAATTGTCTGCTGTTCTTATCTGCCGAGTAACATTAGTATCTGCATGTTGTGAGAGTCCTGCTTTGTAAAGGTCTTCTACTTCTGAAGAGGAAAGTGAACGGTCATAGATTAATACTTCATCGATTTGGCCGTCAAATTGATGGTCACCTGGAGTAACTGGATAATATAAACCAATAGTAAGGCCATGCTCAGAAGAAACATCTCCTTCAGATACAGAAGAATTCTTGACCTCTACTCCATTAACATAAATCTTAGCAACATCACTGTCTTTAGTTACAGTAACAAACATCCAATCAGTTGTTGCGTATGTTGTATCAGTTGTAACTGCCCATAAAGTTCCACCTCCATTATCATCCCTTCCGCTAAAATAAAGTTTATCAGTGTTTTGAAAAACGAGATTCCAACCATCATCAACAGCTCTTGATGAAATTATCCCCATATAATCTCCAGTTCTTTCTCTTTTAACCCATGCACTAGCAGAATAATCTCCTACAATATCAAAAACGTCGGCGTCTCCTAATTCTATATAATCTCCATTATCACTCTCAAAACTCATTGCTCCACTACTAAGCCCAGTAGCGTTAGCGGCCCCGCTATTTGTTCCATCATTACCACCAACTAAGTCATCAAATGACTCATCTAGTGGCCAGTATGCAACAATATCATTATCGAAAGTCGCACCATTATCACTACCGTGATTATCCCCCACTGAATCATTAAAGTTACTTTCAAACTCCCAATGAGAAACCAGACCTGAATGTGAATAGTTCTCGGCGTTAAACTTCAATCTATACAACTCAGAAATTTCATCACCAGTTAACTTTTCATTAAATAACATGATTTCATCAAGCCATCCCTCAAACTGCCTGGTCCCTGAAAAATCATCATAGCCTACCTTGAAATAATCGTCTTGAGAGATAGTTCCTCCTAGTGTTGAGCTTGCAGTATTGTCTAGTTCGCCATCTATGTACACCTGAGGCGCCCCTCCTGACTCCCAGCTAACCACAACATGATACCACCTCCCAGTCTCTATGTGCCCTGTATCCATCGATACAGTTTTCAAACCCTCATCTGTATATACGTATCCAGAAATCTTTTTAGAAGCTGCATAGCTTGGGATAACTGCATTAGGGCCACTACCCCTTGCCGAAATTATTGCACCATAATCATTCCATACATCAAGCTTAAACCATCCTGCGTAAGTTATAGCATCCCACCCATTAGCCAATGTAGTATTTCCAATGTTAAAATAATCTCCACCTCCATCCAAATAAACATGCTCTTCAAAAATATCCACTCCGTAATATTTTTTTTGCTCACTGTAGATTTCTGATATTTCTGCTGATGACAACGAACGGTTGTAAACTAGAACCTCATCGATAACCCCATCAGTAAGTCCTTGGGATCCAGAATATAAAGCGCCGATAGTAAAATCTGTATCTATTCCTGTTGGCTGAACACCCGTTTCGCTAATAACCGCTTTGCCGTTTAGATAGCCAATAAAATCATTCCCCTCCCAAGCTAAAACGACATGGTACCATTGTCCTTGTGCTAATGTTGCTGTCGTGGGCTTACTGGCATCATCTCCAAAACCGAAACCAAGAGTATCGTCAGAATATTTGTAAATGTAAATCCTATCACTAGAACTTCCTGTGGTCCTGTGAGCAAGAAAATAATTATATCCTGAATTGGGCGTTCCGGCACCATCATATCTAGCCCACATGGAAAAGGTTCCAGCAGAAGCAGTTAAACCATCTAAAGGCAGAACTGCATAGTCATCCACTCCATCAAAGCTTCTAGCATGTCCGATAATGCCTATTGTATCGTTTGAGCCACTATTGCTCCCATCACTGCTTCCCCACGAATCATTTATATCACTGTCAAGTCTCCAATAAGAGATCAACCCACTAGTATTCACATAGCTTAATGTGTCCACATAATCACTTTGCGCAACACTTTGTTTTATATTCCAATAAGTAGAAGTCGAGTTATAAAAAACCATGGAGGTAAAATTACCTTCGCTTGCATATTTTCCCATTTCTAATTGGTCAATATTTAAACTATATAATTCTGCAACTTCACTGCTATTTAATGTTCTGTTATATACCCTTATTTCATCTAAATTCCCATCATAATCATACGTTGATGAATACCCACTTCCAATAAATTCGTAATCAAAATCTGTACATGCAGTTAAGGTATCCACTAATTCCCCATTAAAATAAATATAAAGCCCGGTAGCATTGTTTGCCCATGTTATATGATTCCACTGTTGATCTACTTCTATTATAGGAACATCGGTATTTTGATTTAACCCATCACAATACATTATTATGTCATCTACAGTTGGTGCTGAAAATCCCCTCATTCCTAAATAATCTCCATCTCCATCATCACCAAAAATTAACCAGTACCCTGAGGAGGTAAGCTCTGGATATGCCCATGCGGAAATAGTAAACGTCTGGGGCAGTGTCGTTTCTGTTAGTGTTTTTGGTGTACCTTTATCAAAGTCCGCCCCTTGTCCAACAATACCATAGCCTAAGTTATATACTTCACTTCCTGAACTCCCATTATTTAATCCCGTTGCATCTGTTGCATCTCCGTCTAATTTCCAATAACTAACTAAATTAGCATCGGGATAAACTAAAGTGTCTTGCTGTTCCCTGGTTCTTTGCGAATAAAACTCTTGAATATCACTGGGAGATAAAGCGGCTTTAAATATTCTAATGTCGTCTAATGACCCATCGAGAGGTCTATATTGAGAATTCCCTCTTTCACTTCCGATCCTCATTGTTGTAGCAGAATCAGCAGTGAAATCTCCACTAGCGGTTTTGTCTAATTTACCATTAACCCATACCTCGAAATCATCATCCTTAATTCCTCTCCTAACAAATGTTACATGATTCCATTCATAAAGTGATAAGTCTATATCTGACGATATCCTACTTGTATCCGAAGGAGCATAAAAAGCAGGACGCGAAAACGTACCCGACTGTACTGCTGTCCAACCATTACCGCTCACAGTTCCAGTTGCTAAATGCCCATCACTTGAACCCGCATTAGGTTTAACCCAATAACTTATCGTGAAGGGTTTAGCCCCAAAGTTCCAATCATCACTATCTGCGAGTTCTATATAACTATTAACACCATCAAATTCAAAACATCCACCCAGCTCTGTTCCTATTCCCTGCACACCACAACTAGAGTTATACGTAGCTCCATTATTAGTTCCATAATGGTTATGAATTGAATTATCCTGAACATATCCTTCTGACTCATTGTCTTTATTAAAATCCATAAAGAGGGTCAGTGTTTCTAGTCTCACACCATCACTTCCGTTAAGCTCTGTTTTATTCATCCAACTAGGGATTAAATCAAAAGAGTCGTTCATTATTAAGTCAGCAATAGCAGCCCCCGTTAATGCTGCTCCAAAAAACAATAAAGCAAAAAGTCCGACAAATCCTATTATTCCGACATCCTTACTTGCCACACTCTTTTCCCCAGAATATTTCATCTCTTTTTCACCCTCCTTAAATAATCGTCAACCGCCATATCAATAAACTGCTTTTTGTTCACAAACTTAAACTTATTTTCTGGCAATGTTATAAACTCAACCACTTCTTCTAGTAGCCTACCATCTATTTTTACAACTGAATCTTTTGTCTTGGTAACCATATATTACAATTAGTTACAAAAAGTTACTATATAAATGTTTCGTAAAATGATAGTTACTTATGGTTATTTATGGTTACTAAAAGTTACCTATACTACATAAAAATAAAGTATTTAATAAAATTCAAATTAAAAATTATCTTCGCATAACTGCGATAATCGCGATTAAAACGATTAAGATTAAAACGATTAATCCAATTGCTACCCAGTATTCCCAATAGTCCTTTGAAAAGTATTTGCCCAATGACCATCTAGCATCTACATCAACACTTATTGGTTGAGAATATGTTTCAGTTCCGATAGTAGATTTAATAGCGAATGAATGTGCCCCCTTTTCTGTTGGAACCAAAGTAACTGTAACTGGCTTTGTTTCTCCCCCATCAAGAGTCACAACAGCCGGCTCTACACTAACATCTTCTGCCCAGGAGCTTACATCACTTAAAGAAACAATAACATTTTGCTTATCTGCTGCATTGTTCTTAACATTAACTTCAAAAGTAAATTCGCTTCCGACCTTAATTTCATCATTAGTAGAGACACTAAGGGTTGGCTGTGGAGCTTTACAATTTAAAACGTTTAATCTAATCTGGAAGTTGTCTTCTGATTTTTCATCATAAGCATCTCTATCAAACTCGCTTTCATCTTCATCGTAGTCATAACGAACAATGACATCAAGATCATAAGTGTTTTTTGATACATAATCTGGCATATCGAAAAGGAAGCTAACATCCTCATTGTCTCCTGCGTCTAGGTCGTCAACAACAACGTATTCATCAACACCCAGAGAAGAGCTATAAAGATTAACCAAAACCTTATCCTCATCATTTCCTCTTGGTAAATTCCAAATCTCAAACTCAACAATAACATCTTCGTCACCGCAAGAAGCAGTTATTTCATCGTTGTCATCAACCAAAAAATCATCATCTAAGTCATCGTTGTTTATTTCAAAATCAAAATAATCGTCTCCTTCCCAATCTACATCTTGTGTACACTTAGCTGACTCACCCTCATCATCAGAATAAGCTTTGAAGTAAGCTCTGTATTTGCCTTCTTCTAAATCTTTTGGTGATAAGCTATCTATAGTAAATTTTGCAACCTCACTATCGTCATCATTAATCTTTCCTAAATCAATTGCTTCATCATCAAAATCAAAGTCAGAAGTTACATCATTTCCGTCTTCGTCAAAAACAACAACTTCAACCATAACATCTCTTACGTTGTCATCATCATCTGTGTTTTCAACCTTTACTTCAATTTCAATATTATCAAAATAACTCCATTCGTCATCTTCGTTTACATCAAAATCGTCAATCTTAAAATTAGATCCTTTCTCTCCAGCAGAACAGAAAGTGTATTCTTTAGAAATTGTGGACCCTGTTTCGTTTCCGTCCGTAGCGTTAACTTTCCATGTAACTGAGTCAAAGCCAGAAATTCCAGATATAGTAACACTAGCACCATTTATTGTGATATTACCATTATTGATAGAAACAACCTCTAGTCCTGTAGTAGAAGTTCCGTTATTTGCACTAATTGTAAAAGTTACGCTAGAATCTTCAGGAGAAATGCTTGATGGTGCATTATCGCTTAAAGCTGCACTAGCCATAGCTGTCAAAGCTAAAATCATCAAAAAACCTATTACAAATGTTGTATTTGCGTGTCTCATGTCGTAATTATAAAATTACAACTATTTAAAGCTTTCGGTCATTTTGGACTACCTTGTGAGTAATAGCTAAACGGCAGAATGAATTGATTTTTCTGGGGCTTAGGGATTTGTTGAAAAAATATTTTTTGAAATGCAATTTCCCCACTTCCTCCCCCTACTATTAAGGGGATATAAGCGGGGTTTGGATAAAAAATAATTGAAGATGAAGACTTTCAATAAGACCCGACTTAAGAAAAAGCTTAAATACCTTGCAAGAGTCCTATATATTATGGTAAAGTCCAGAGAGAACTTGGTGCCAGCATACGCATTCTTCGCAGGGATTATCCTAGCTGTGATTCTTGGTTTTTTGAACAAGTATTCTCCTAGCACATCCACAAACAGCTTTTTTTATATATTATTAGTGGTGATTGGTCTAACAATTGGCTTTGTGCATACTAGTGATAAAAACACAACAACTTTTTTGCTGGCGAGCGTATCTTTGGTGATTGTTGGTGGACTTGGAAATAATACATTATTATTTATCTCTAATCTTAGCCCGATTTTGGGAATATTAAAAGATATTTTAAGTAATTTATTGGTTTTATTTATTCCAGCTACAATTGTGGTAGCATTAAAAACAGTTTTTTCAATTGCGAGTATTTGAAGATATTATTTCTTCCACCCACTATTTCTTGCAGTATTATTTAAAACATCTACCAACTGCTCTGGAATCTTAAATTTTTCAGCCAGATACTGTATGCTTCTATAGATATTCCCAGCGTCATGTCTTTCACTTGATGCCTTCCAGTCAAAAAACATTTCAAGCAGATCAAGTAGATCCATTCCACGAACTCCACGCTCATAATGTTCTGGATGATGCGAATTATGCGCATAGTGATGCTCTAGGGTTGTACTCATGCTTCTTAGATTGGCGTTATATTCATCGCTGCCGTAGGCACATTCCTTTAGCTTTGGCGTATACTCGTCAAAGACTTCTTTCTCTGGAGATTCTAGTTTAGAGGCATCGTGTACCACCCCCCTTTGCACTAAATCTGCTGCTGCACATCCAAGTAACTCCTGCACTCTCTTTATGTGCCTTAAGTTGTCTTCTCGACTATCATACTTTCCCATTACTCCCTCCTAATCTAACTAACTGCTGAGGACAATCTGCTTCCACTAGGCTATTATTTCGCACAAAAAGCGTATGCGTGTATATGCCATAGAGCTCTTCGAAAAGATCTCCTAAATGTTTTTTAAGTGTCATGGATCTGAAGGATTTCCGTAACCTTTAAAAGCTAGTTCCCCCATTGGGGGTTATAAAATGAAAGAAAAAACAACAATTGAAATGCTAAAAGATGCTGGGTTTACACAAGGTGAATCTCGGGTGTATGTTTCAGTTCTTTCGCTTGGAGAATCTAAAGTCGGTGCTATCATTAAAAAATCTGGGATTTCTCGCTCAAAGGTTTATGATATCTTGGACCGATTGCTATCTCGGGGTGTTATTAGTAAAATAGAAAGGGGGGGTATTATGGTTTTTCAAGCACTTCCACCGAAGACACTCTTGCATATAATTAAAGATAAAGAAAAAATGCTCAGAGAGGAGGAGAAAAAACTAAAAGAGATACTTCCAAAATTAATTTCTTTGCAACCAAAAGAAGGTGTTGAGGTGGCAGTTTATCATGGATATAATGGGTTTAAAACCGTAATTAATCAAACAATTAAAGAACTGCGGAACAAAGATGTTTATGAAGTCATGGGTATTGGCAAAACTACTGATGCCATGAGGCATTATGCTAGAAAAATCTATGAGGCTCAAAAAAAGAAAAAATTTTTAGCACGCTCTATCTTTGATGAGAGTGGCATGCATAAAATTGAAGAAAGGAAATCCTCATTACACAAGGTGCGAGTTTTGCCTAATGGCTGGGAAACACCTGCTCTCTTTACAATATATGGCGATAAAGTTGGTATTCACATGGGAAACGAAAAAAACATTATTTCGATCAATATAAAAAATGCAGAAATAGCAAAATCTTTTAGGGCGACATTTAAGGCAATGTGGGAAATATCAAAGTAATTAAAATTATGAGAATTCGCCTACAAATTCACCCGCCAAAGTATCTAACTCTTGTTGTTCGTCTGTATCTGGATCTAATTCTAATTCAGTATATGCTGCATTTAATCTCCCAGAATCAAACCACATAACTTCAGATTCTGGATCATACCCAACTACTCCTCTACAGGAAAAATCCTCTATAGCTCTTCCCAATTCTCTGTCTGCCGCCTCTGGAGACGCAGAAAAGTTTCCTGATACGACAGAATAACTATCTCTTTTCCCTTTAAAAAAACGAGACATTCTTGCTTGATCATATGCAAACTTAAAATCAGAAGGGAAGCGTGTAGCCATTCCAAGAAGAACCCCCTCAACAGTATCTACTCTTTCCATTTAAAACCTATCAAATTCATCTCTTGGTTTTTCTGCAGCCATAGCAGCACTAGCACCTTTTTGAATCTCGAAAACTTTTGATGGAGTTGCAATAATTGTGTTTTCACCGAATCCTGCGATTCTACCTTCTAATGCCTCAACTGTTTTCTTTATCTTAGAGATTGCTCTTTTTAATTCTACAACATCTTTGGACTTTAGTGGTCGGATATCAACTACAACAATTGTATACCCTTCTCTTAAGGCATTTAAAATTGCATTAACATCTTCATAAACAGTTAAGGTGAAAGTCTTAACGTAAACTTTAGAATCACTCTTTTCTTGCTCAAGGTCAATTTCGATGAACTCGTCGCCGAATTCAGCTTCTTTCCCCATTATTTTTTTGAACCTGTTAAAGACCATAATATATTGTTATGCCTTGGGTATTTAAATATTTATGTGCTGTGGAATAACAATCAGCATTTGATGCTCAATATTACATGACAAAATATCCTTTTAATGCAATAATCCATTTCAAAATTTATATCTTAGAAAACACACTTATCCGTTAATCTTTTTCATTATCTCTTCTCGAAGCGCTTCAACTCTTTCATTGAATTCCTTTTCCTGCTTTTCCATTTGCTTCATCCGAACATCAATTAGCTCTTTTTTCTTATTCATTTCCTCTAAAACCTTTTCCTTTGTGCTTTTGATTGCTACTTGCCCGCTAACAATTCTCATAATTTCTCCTTCTGCCTTTTCTACTTCGTTAATAACATGCTCAGTTTCACTTGCTTCCATATTAAATGCGTTCTTTTGCATTGCAAGTTGCTGGAAAGTTTGTTCCATCATTTGAAGCTCTTGAATTTTAGCTTGAGTGTCTTGGTCCAAATTTCCGAATGGATTTGCCCCTGCGGCTGCTGCTTGTTCTTGTGCTGCTTCGTTGTTTTCTTCTTTTTTATCTGTCATTTTAAATTGCTTTTACTGTTTTCATTTTATTTCGAGGTTTGAAAAATACTCTTGAATTACAATGTGGGCATAAGAATCTTTTTTCTAATTCTTCTGATTTGATTTTTTCTCCGCAGTGAAAACATTTGTATTGTGCCATGATTTTTGTTACTAATTACCCTATTTAACCCTTTTGTTCAAGGTGGTAAGCTCCTCCTGCAAATTTCTTTTTACACTTTTGACAGTCCCAAATAGCTTTGGCAGTTCTTTTTGCTCGTCCATTACAAAATGGGCAAACCTGCTTTTTACGCTGTTTAGCTTCAACATCGTTAAGCTTTTTCTTAACTCTTCCGTATCCAGCTCCGAATCTTCCCGAAGCTCCGATTTTTTTTCCTTTTGCCATTTTTGTTTTTTTGTTTTTTGGAAATGAAATGCTTCAAATCCGTTGAGTTTGATATGGGGCCACGCGGATTTGAACCGCGGTCGCGAAGTCCCAAACCTCGAATCATACCAGGCTAGACCATGGCCCCGTAAACATGAGGTATTATTGTTAGTTTATAAGCCTACTCCTTCTTCTCTTCTTCAGGAGCAGCTTCAGTGCTTTCTGCTTCAGCTGCAGCAGCTTCTTCAGCAGCCTTTGATGCCGCCTTTTGCTTGCTATCAATATTCTTAAAGTAATCTTTTAGCTCTGCCTTTTTCTCTTCATCAACTTCTGTTTTACCAGCCGCAACCATTGCGTCATATTTTCCTTCAGTAACATCTGCATTTATCTCGCTAATTTCTTTGCTGTCTACTAAAAGCCCCATAGCTTGACAGGTCCCTAGAACTGATTTTACGCTTGCCATCAAATCATTTGACAACATATTATCATGCTTTTGTTTTGCAACAGAAATTACTTGTTCAAATGCTAAATTTCCAACAACGTTATTAATTCTGTCTCCACTTGCTTTTTCTAGACCTGCTTCCTTTTTTAGCAACTCTGAAACTGGTGGGCTCTTAACCTCTATTGTATATTCTTTTGTGTCAGCATCTACGTCTAAGACCACTGGAACATTCATTCCCTTGAAGCTAGAAGTTTTATCATTTACGTCGCTAATTATTTGGCCAAGGTTTAGTCCCATTGGGCCTAATTGCTGAGCAACTGCTGGGCCTGGAGTCATCTTTCCGCCCTCAACTAGTAATTTTATTGTAACCATAGCAACTCACAAAAACTTTGATTTAAAAAGTTATTCCTCCATTTCGTCCCTTCGGATTACTCGGACGTTATCTAATTTAACTGTAACTGGGATTGGAACTGCTGCGTTAAGTAATGACACCACAACTTCTCCTTTGATCTTGTCAAGTCTGACAACCTTTGCTTTTTCCTTCTTGAAAGGCTCGCTGATCATCTCAACAATATCGTTTTTAACAATATTAACTTCGCTTGCAACTGGCTCAACCATTTGACTGATCTCATCATAAGTTACTTGTGCGGGCAAAATGCCTTTAACATAAGGTAAATTGTAAGCAGCTTCCTCGGCATTTTCTCTGTCGGGAGATTCTAAAAAGATATATCCTCTAATTCCGTGAGGACGGGCAAGTGCATAAATTCCCACGTTTTTCTTTATAACTTTATCAGAAATCATTTCAAGGGCTTTGTCTTCCTTGTTTGTAGTAACCTTTACAACATAAATAATAGAGTTGAACTTTTTCTCGTTTTCTTTTCGCTCTTTTTCTTTTCGCTCCTCTTCTTCTATAGCCTTCTTTTGCTCTTCTGTTAATTCTTTTTTGGCAGGAGCACTTTCTTCTGCTGGAACTAAGTCTGATTTGGCCTCGTTAGCACCTTTAATTATTGGAGCATCCACTGCCTCTGTTTCTAGATTTTCATCATCTAAATAGTCGAATTCATCGTCAAAGTTCATTTCTTCCATATTATAATTGCTCCAGCCAGCTCTTAAAATTCTAAGGACCAGTAAAAATATTAGAAATTATGGGTTTTTAAAGTTTGTGCTCTAATTTCTTAAATCCCACAAAGACTATTCCACAAAGAAGCCCTTCTTAAATTTTCCGCTATTGCCCCTGATCTTTCAGAATCACTTTTAGATCTTTCAAATAACCCTTCAAACCTTGCCCTATCTTCTGGTGTCTTAGATTGAACTGCCTGTTTTGCATATCTAAGAGATGCTATATGTTCGTCAGCCGACCTTAGCCCATAGCCAATGGAGGCTCCCATTATAACAGGCTCATATATTACTAACCCAACCAAGGCACAATAAAATATTTTACTAGGCTTTAGTTTCATGATAGATATAAGTCATTTAATTACTTAAAACTTTCTGACCGCTTCTTTTTGCCATAAGGCCCGCTCAAACCTATCCACCACACCCCAACAATGCTTTTAAACTCCCATTTTTTTAATTATCCATGCAAAACTACGATCTATTAATTGAAAGGATTGCAAAGTCAAGCAATTTGTCAAAAGAGGAAATAGAAACAAAAGTTGAGGCGAAAAAAGCGAAACTTTCTGGACTAATTTCTAAAGAGGGAGCTGCGCAAATTATAGCAGCTGAACTTGGGGTAAACTTTGAAGACCAGGAGTTAAAAATTAGCGAGCTTGTGCCTGGAATGAGAAAAGTTAATGCTGTGGGTAAGATAATTGAACTGTTTCCCGTAAGAGAATTTGAAAAGAATGGTAACAAGGGAAAGGTTTGTAGTTTTGTTTTGGCGGATGAGACTGGAAACTGCAGGGTTGTTCTTTGGGATGTAAATCATATTGCACTAATCGAGAAAGGAGAAATTGGCAAAGACAGCGTTGTTGAAATAAAAAATGCATCAATGAGAGATTCTGAAATACACTTATCGGGTTTTAGTGAGATTAAGAAAAGTGAGCAGACTTTGGAAAATGTAAAAACTGAAAAAGAAGTCGCCAAAGGATTTTTGAGTGAGGCTGTTGCTGGAAAAGAGATTCAACTTAGGGGAATAATTGTATCGATGTATCCTGTTAGGTTTTACAATGTCTGCCCACAATGTAGAAAAAAAGCAAACCAAGAAAACGAAGATTTCATATGTAAAGAGCACGGTAAAATTCAGCCAAAGAAAAGAGCTATTCTTAATTTAGTAATTGATGACGGGACTGAGAATATGAGAATGACTCTTTTTAGCGATCAGATTAATCAACTAATCCCAGAAGAAGAATTAGAAGATATTGCGAAACAAGAAGCATTCAAAAAAGATATTTTAGGAACTGAAGTTAATATTTTGGGTAGAATAAATAAGAACCAATTATTCGGCAACTTAGAGATTATTGCTAACAATATTGAGAAAGTTGATATAGATAAGTTGATTGAGCAATTAGAAAAAGAAAATTAATATATTCTAATCACCTGTGCTTTCTTCCACCGCTATATTATCTATTTTACCCCTAATGTCTGCAAGAACTTCAAGCTTAGATTCTACACCTGCCCTTACTGCCTCAAGTGAAGGACTATCCATAATCTCATAACCAGCCTCTTTCAAAACATCTCTCACCTCTAAAGATATGGCAACTTCACTAGGGAATTCCATAGGATAGTGTATTGTTGCACGACTGGAACTCTCATAGACATCTGCAATTGAACTATCACAGTAAGAAACCATTGATTCAGAAACATCACATTCCAGTGCCTCTAGCTTTTCCCTGATACCATCTTCCATATATTATTTACTCCAACAACCTTTATAAAAATTTATATCTTGTATCTCCTATGTTATTTAGAACTCATCTTACATTTGGTATATTTATTTATCTACTATTTTTTAGTTATTTGGAAAATCCTATTTTGACTTTGATTGGGATTCTTATTGGTATTGTAATAGTGGATTTGGATTCTAAGAATTCTATGGTTGGCAAGAAGTGGTATTTTAGACCTATTCAGTGGTTTACGAAGCACAGAAAAATATTTCACACGGTTTTCTTTGGAACTATAATTACTGGTGTTTTGGCTGTCTTGAATATAGAAATTGGATTTGGATTTTTTGTTGGATTTATATCTCACTTAATACTTGATTCGATGACTATTCGTGGCATTTCCCCACTTTATCCATTGACAAAAAGAAAAATAAGCGGCTTTGTTAAATCTGGTGGGACAGCAGAAGATATAATTTTTGTATTGCTTTTTTTGACGAATATAGTTTTATTTTTTGTGAATATAGTTTATTTGATATGATGATATCTTTGATGAGTATAAATAGAATACGGGAATTTTGAAATTTACTAAATTTGGCGAGAGTCGGTATTTTAATAATTCTTGATGACTCGAGAGATAAGGGTGAGGAACTTTTGATTTGCACAAATCAGAAATATAATAAAGTCAAATTGAAAGTCCGAATTGGGTTTTGTGAAGCAAAATAGTGGGTTTGTATAATAAATTTCAAAATTACAATGCCCATCAGCAATATTTATATGATCTCGAAGAGAATATGCTCCTCTAGCACATAAATCTTTATAAACAAATGTGGATAGGGGTTGGTATGGGAATTGTAGCAACAGATGATGGAGCAAAAAAAGTTGTTGGTCTTGAGCCTCGTCCTATAGATGGAAGAATTCACCCAACATATTGTCCATTTACTAAAAGTGGATGTGACTCAACTGGTCTTGACGATTGCATAAATAGAATAGACGAAGAAGTGGGACCTAAAACAAAGCCCTCGTATTATGATTGCCCAACATATAAAACAAAGTCCGTTGAGCTGGAGGCGAGTAGAAATTAATATGGCAACGGAAACCTTAACAGAGTCACAAACAAATCATAGAATTTCCTATTATGAGAGAGCTGTAAAACAAAATATCCTAGATCCAATAGAAAGAGCTGAAAGATATATCTCAGAAGCCGAATATACTGTGGCACTAGATAAGGCAAGAGCTTCTTTAGACATTGCCGAAGAAATATATAATCATGAAAAAACTCTTGGTGGGTTTGAGGATCAGGTCTTGCCAGAAAGAATAAGAGAGGCCAGAATGAAGATGGATGAAAAAAAAAGGGTGGTAAAAAATTAATATGGCAATAGCAAAAGAGGCAGCTCCTGAGGAAGGAAAGGGTGTGGCAGAAAAAAAGGAAGTTAAAAAAACTACTAAGAAGGCATCTAAGAAGAAAGAGGAAAAAGAACCTCAATTAATTGACCTGCCTGGTGTTGGGCCTGGGGCGGTTGCAAAATTAGAAGCTGCTGGAATTTTTGACATGATGGGACTAGCCGTTTTAACTCCTGCAGCGCTTTCTGAAATGGCTGGCATGGGAGAGGCTGCTGCTAGAAAAGCAATTCAAGCGTCTAGGCAAATGATGAATTTAGGATTTCAAGATGGGCTGGAATATGTTGAAAAAAGAAAAGAGATTGGAAGAATTACTACGGGGAGCAAAAATTTAGATAATCTTTTGGGGGGACGAGGGATTGAGACTAAGTCTATTACAGAAGCTTTTGGTGCTTTTGGTTCTGGAAAAACTCAGATTGCACACTCTTTAGCAGTTGGGGTACAACTACCAGAAGAACAGGGTGGATGTAACGGGAAGGCAGTTTATATTGATACGGAAGGAACTTTTAGGCCTGAGAGGATAAGACAGTTTGCTGAGGGGATTCAAGCTAACCCCGAAAAAGTTTTGAAAAATATTCTTGTAGCTAGGGCTTTTAATAGTGACCATCAAATGCTTCTACTAGACAAAGTTAGCGAATTAATTAAAGATGGTGAGCCGATTAAGCTTATTATTATTGATTCACTGACTGCACACTTTAGAGCAGAATTTACTGGAAGGGGCCAGTTGGCTGACAGACAGCAAAGGCTTAACAGATATCTTCATCAATTACAAAAACTAGGAGAGCAGCATAATATTGCAATTTATGTGACAAACCAGGTAATGGCAGACCCTGCGCAAATGTTTGGGGATCCGACAAAGGCTATTGGGGGAAATATTGTGGGGCATGCTTGTACTTTTAGAATGTATATTAGGCGAGGAAAAAAAGACTCGAGAGTTGTGAAGCTAATTGATTCTCCGAACTTGCCGGATGGTGAAACTGTGATTATGATTGATACTGATGGGCTAAAGGATGTAGCTGTTTAATATATATTTTCTAATTCCTAAATTATTATAAACCAGTATAGCAATTAGATACTATGCCAGAGCCTATGTACAAAAGAGAAGAAGCAATTGACGCCAATGGAGCTGCTATTGAAGAAGGCGGATTATATGCTGAAAAAGATGGTAGGATGGGGGGATCGTTAGCTTTTATAGATGAATATGATGAATATCATGGGTCATTTGTAAGAACAACAAAGGGCTGTACTGGTGTAACAACTCTAGAAATGCTAGCTAATCTTATTCCAGTACAAAAAGACAATATACCTTGGGCTGCAAAAAGAATGAGTAAAAAAGAATCTGACTAAAAGTTTATTAATGCTTATTTATAAACAATTTTATGAAAACAACATCTCCTGAATTTAATCATTTAGAGAAAATGCCAGAAAAGTTTACTGCGGACGGGGAAAATGTGAACCCAGAAATTAATATATCTGAATTGCCTGAAAACACCAAATCATTAATTCTTGTCGTAGATGATCCTGATGCAAAGAGAGTAGTTGGCTACAATTGGATTCACTGGGTGAGATTTAATATTCTAGTAGATTCTGATACTGTCACCCTTGGAGAGAATTCTTTGCCCGGGATGACTGGAGAAAGTACGTATAAAAAGGCAGAATATGGCGGACCGAATCCTCCGGTGGGTACAGGAATCCATAATTATATTTTCAGAGTTTATGCACTAGATACAAAATTGGAACTTCCAGAAATGACTCCCTTGAGCGAAATTTTAGATGAGGCAGAAAATCACATTTTGGAAAAATCAGAACTAATAGGGATTTATTCTCGAGATTAAAATGCAATCGAACAAAACTTCTTCAGAATTTAATTTTCCTGAGGCTGCGCTCGTTAAAAGAACTCCAATATTTAAAGACTGTATAAATATCGTTGTTGGAAAGGGGAATTTGAATGCTGATATACTCTTTGTGGGAGAGGCTCCTGGAAGAAATGAGGATGAGCAGGGGATTCCTTTTTGTGGGGCTGCTGGGAAAAATCTTGATAAACTCTTAGGGAATGTTGAACTAACTCTGGACGATATTTATGTTGCAAATATTTTGAAATGTAGGCCACCAGAGAATAGAGATCCCTTGCCTGAAGAAATTCGTGCTCATACACCGTGGCTGCTTAAACAGATTAAAGATATGAAGCCAAAAGTAGTCTGCTCACTTGGCAACTATGCGACTAAGTTTTTTATGGCGGGAGGGGATGTTGAAAATATGAAAAGTCAACCAGGAATTACACAGGTTCATGGGAAAATTCAAGAAGTAGAAATTAATGGGCTAAAAATAAAATTAATTCCACTATTCCATCCAGCTGCTATAATTTATAACCGGACAAAACTCACTCCCCTTTGGGAAGAGGATATGGAAATTGTTAAGAAAGAAGTGAAAAATATATAAATCTACAAGCCAAACAAATACTATGATAAAAGAAAAAGTAATGAAATATTATGAACTTGTAGACAATGAAGACTTTGAGGAGCTCTTGGAGCTGTTCTCAAAAAACACTGTTTATCTTAGATGTGGAAAAGAAATTGAAGGGCTAGAAAACTTAGAAAAATTTTATTTGGAAGAAAGAAAGATAAAAGGAACTCACACAATAGAAGAAATTCATATCTTTGAAAATGAAATAATAATAAAGGGTGTTTTTAACAAGGTGAATGATGGGGGTGGAGTTATTAGATTTGTTGATATCTTTTATTTTAACGAAGAAGAATTAATAAGCAGAAGAGAAACTTATTTGGCTAGTGGATATAAGTTGGTGGAATAGCTATTTTCTTTTATCAGCCCAATACTTAGCACTATCTTTTGGGGCATCTCGGATTTTCTTGAATTTATAATGAGCGCCTACTGTTTCTGAATTGCATTTGCTGCAGGAATCTTTTAATGTATAGCTTTCGCACTTTGGACATTTTTTTAACTTAGTCATATTATCAATTATGCCTCTTTTCTTTCGCTGAGAATTCACACTTTAGCTCTTTTGAATGTAGCTCTAGTTTTTCTAAAATTTCAGCAATCTTCTTTTTTGCTGCTTTAAAGTCATCAGCTAAAACCCTCATGTCAAAAACTCCGGCACTTAGATAATGAATTTTCACTTCTTCTGGGTTGAACTTTCCTAGTAGCTCTTTGATCTTATTAACACCGTCTCCTTCTAGGCATGTTAAATCTAATGTGTATCTGACTTCTACTTGCTTTTTCTTTTTTTCAGATAATTTAGAAATTTGCTCTTGGCTTGCTTTTGGAATATATTTTTCAATTAATGATTTATCTTCTCTTGCTTTGTCTAAGAACTCAGTTAGGTCGCAAAAATCTTTTTGTATTTTGTCACAAACATCATCAAACTTATCTCCTAGAATTTGCTTAAAGCCCGCTTTTCTTGCTTGTTCTTGTTTGAACTTTTCCATAACTTCTTTTTTTTCTTTTGAGCCGACACGCCTTAAAGACAAGTCAATGTGGTCGCCTGAAACCCTTAGAACTTTACAAACAATTTTTTTATTAGGGACAACATGTGCTCTCATTAGCTTAATTCTACCTGGGGCAATTTCTGAAGAAATAATTGTACCCTTCGCTCCGCATGGTAAATGGACAAAGCAAACGCTATTAGAAACTTTATCTACTGTACATAAAACCAAATCTCCTTCTTGATATTCCATAAAGAAACTAAAAAATTACACTATTTAAGATTAATTGAACAAATCTATAAAACTTCTTCGACCCTTGCTCGAATCTTGGCATTACCGCCACTTGGAAGAGCAACAATTCCGCCACACTCAAGACATTTTACTCTGCTAGAGGCTCTTCCGAATATGGTTTGAACGTTTTTACACTTACTGCATTTGATCTTAACAAACTTTGCTTTGCTTCTCATAGAAGAAGATAAAATGGAGGGTTTAAAAGGGTTTTGGAAGACAACCCAAAACTTATTAACTCTTATTTTGCCCTATAAATCATAGAATTAATTCAAAACAAAGTTTTGGAAAAGAAGTTTTTCTACTTGCGAGAAATTTCTTTTTTCTAAAAAGAAAGAAATCATGGTATTAGATAAGCTTGGAAGCGCTTTAAGGAAAGGAGTAACCAGAGTTAGCAATGCGATCTTTTTAGATAAAAAACTGCTTGACGGAATCATAAAAGATATTCAAAGGGCCTTGATTGAGGCTGATGTTGATATTGAACTTGTTTTCGCGCTTACTCAAAAGATTAAGAAGTTGGGACTAGATGAGAATATAAAAGGAATTGATAAAAAAGAGCAATTAGTAACTTTGATCCATGATGAGATTATGGGAATTTTGGGCGGAGAAACAAAAGAATTAGATGTTAGTAAGAAAACGAAATTGATGTTTATTGGTCTTTATGGTGCTGGTAAAACTACAAACATTTCAAAGATTGGATTTTATTATGCAAAGCGAGGAAAAAAAGTTTGTGCAATTGGACTTGATGTGGACAGGCCCGCTGCAATGGATCAGCTAGAACAAATGTGCGAGAAAGCAAAGATTGCATGTTTTATAGACAAAAAAGAAAAAGACCCTTTGAAAATATATGCTAGTCATAAAAAAGAACTTGAAAAATATGACTTAGTTTTGATTGATACTGCCGGGCGAGACGGGCTCAATAAAGAATTGATTGACCAAATTGAAAAGATTGATAAAAAAGTAAAGGCTGACCACAGGATTTTAGTTCTTCCAGCCGACGTTGGCCAGACTGCGAAAACACAGGCGACTGAATTTCAGAAAAAACTCTCAATTGATGGGGTGATTATAACGAGAATGGATGGGACTTCTAAGGGGGGTGGAGCACTTACTGCTTGTGCTGAATCTGGTGCTCCTGTTTATTTTATTGGTGTTGGAGAACAGGTGCATGAAATTGAAACTTTTAATGCTAGAAACTTTGTAAATCGTCTACTTGGGATGGGGGACTTAGAAACCCTACTTGAAAAGGTAAAGTCGGCAACGGATGAGAAACAAGCTAAAAGAATTGAGGAAAGCTTAAAGGAAGGGAAATTTACTCTTCGAGATCTTGCGGGTCAGCTTGAACAAATGAATCAATTAGGATCTATGGACAAGCTTTTGAGTATGGTTCCGGGGATGGGCGGAGCTGTTAATAAAATTCCAAAGAGTGAACTTGCCAAACAAGAGAAAAAGATGAAGCAATGGAAGTCTGCAATTTCTTCTATGACTGAAGACGAAATAGAAAATCCAGAAAAGTTAGAAAAACAAACAAGTAGGATTTCAAGAATTGCTAAGGGGAGTGGTACTACAACGACTGAAGTTAGAGCTCTTTTGAAACAATATAAGTTACTAAAAGATATGATGAATATGCAAAACCCAGAAAAGCTAGCGAGTGGTAAAATTGATAAGAAGATGATGCAAAAAATCGCCAAGCAAATGAGGGGGAATGTTAAGTTTTAGATGATGGAAGATAGGAGGATATCGCTAATTTTATTCCATGATAAAGAAAGCAAAAGGGTTATTTTACAAGACAGAAGAAGAATGAATAAATGGGGTGAAGAATACGGTTTTTTTGGAGGACAAATTGAAGAGGGGGAAACCCCAGAAGAGGCATTAAAAAGAGAAGTCTTAGAAGAATTGGGAATTCAAATTAATAATTTTGAATTGTTTGAACACCGAATACAAGAATTAGGTAAAATCGGGATAAGGGTTGAAAAATGGGTTCATCTTGCCAAGTTCCCAGATCTAAATAATCTAAATGTTCAAGAGGGTGAATTAGAAATATTGAATTTTGATGAAGCGCTAAAAAAGAGTCTTGTGCCTGGAGATAATGTTGTTTTAGAAAAAATAATTAACCATTTAAAAAAATGAAACAAAAAACAAAAAACCTCACCTACCTAGCTGTATTTGCAATTGGTATCATTATTTCTGTTATTTTGACTAGTTCTTATGCGAGTTATTGCGACACGGAGAATACATGTAATAATGTGACTAGTTCTCTTTATGGAAGTACGCTTGGCGTGAAGAATTCTACTCTTGGAATATTTATTTTTGCCGCATTGATACTAGTGGTTTTGTGGCAGATGTCTATTCCCAGTAAGATAAAACAAAGAATAATTAATACGGGGGTGATTGTTGGAAGTCTAATTGCGATTTATTTTATATACTTACAACAATTTGTGTTGAATAGTTGGTGTAGATATTGTCTTGTAATAGATATAGCACTCATCATCGCATTGATAGTTTTACTTATCCCGGAAGAAAATTAAGGTAGTTTGGGATATAATATTTATGCAAAAACCTTTATATATCAATTGATATATTGTATTTTATGTTAATGCAAAAACAAAAATCATTTGCGAGAAGTCCAACTCTCAATACTGTATTAATGATCGAAAAAGCTATTAGTGAACACTCTGGAGAATTTAATAAGACTGAACTTTGGAAAAAGCTTCCTCGAAAAGTTATGTGGCAGACTTATCTAATAGCTTTGGATTATCTTATAACTGTAAATCGGGTATGTATCGATAAGAGGGGTATATTGGGGTATATTGGAACAAGCGATAAATTAACTAAATTATTAAAAAATATGACCGAAGCAAGAGCATGAAGCCATCTAAAGTAAAATTTATCTCAAAAAAATTAGAACGAGAATTTAACTCACTTTCTGAAAATGATCCAATAAAAAAGGGCATTAAAAAAGCAATAACTGAACTAAAGGATGAGGCCTTTTCTGGATTGCAAATCCCAAAGAAGCTCTTCCCTAAAGACTATATTGATAAATTTGGAATCAACAACTTATGGAAATATGATCTACCATAAGCTTGGAGATTAATTTACACATTAAATAGAGAGGGGGATGTGGAATTAATAACAGCAATTTTAGACTGGTTCGATCATAAATCGTATGAAAGAAAATTCAAATACTAAAATGAAACAAAAACCACTAGCACAAGGAGCAGAAGCTAAAGTTTACTTAATCGAAGGTGAAATATCAAAACAGCGAATTGCTAAGTCTTATCGCCATCCTGCACTTGATGTGCAAATTAGAAAGTCTCGAACAAAAAGAGAGGCGAAGATATTGATTAAGGCTAAGGCTGCAAAGGCTAATGTTCCAAAAGTGATAAATGTTAATTCAAAGGGTGAGCCCTCTGACAAATTTAATTTAACAATTGAGCATATCCCTGGAGACAAGTTAGCAGATGCGCTTAACAGCTATCCTGAAGCTAAGCAGAAAAAAGTTATGCAAAAATTGGGAAAGCAAACTGCATTAATTCATGGAAATAATATTATTCATGGGGACTTGACTACTAGTAATGTTATACTAAAAGGAACCAAGGTTTATCTAATTGACTTTGGCCTTGGATTTATTTCAACGAAGATTGAGGATAAGGCAGTGGACCTACATTTGATTAAGCAAGCACTTGAAGCTAAGCATTGGCAGAATTGGGAGGGATTATTTAGTGAATTTTTGAAGGGGTACGATCATAAGGAATCTAAAAAAGTAATTGAAAGATTAGATGTAGTAGAAAAACGTGGAAGATATAAACATTAGAGTAATCCTAGATTTCTGAAGGCCATTTTTAGCTCCTCTTGAACCAATAAAACATTGCCTATGTCATGATTAGCTGACCTTGCAGAAGACTCCCTTGCTGGTAAAACTTTATTAACAATTATATATGCTTCTCTTGATAAAAAATCCCTATTATGTCTTTTGATGTCTTTTGTTCTTAGTGCAATTCCTGCCTCTCCTCTTGGAAAATATTTCATATCATCTCCCGCCCCAGAGCTCGAATGTATATGTAGCCCGCCTCTTCTTTGACGAGAGAAAAATCCCGTGACTTCAAAATCCCATAATTTAACCCCCCTATACTCAACAACCTGGTGCTCTGAGAATCTAATCTCAAATGCCTCTCTTGGAGAAATATATGAACAAAAGATAGTCTTTTCTCCTCCATCTGGAACCCTACCCCTTCTACTGCCCTTATCTTGCCTTCTAGATAAAGCCTCTGAGGGCTTATATTTGCAAACTGCAATCCTTGATCCTTCTGTCATGTTAGATGAACATAAAATGAGTATTTATTAATTTATGTGGTGGGGACTACCTTGTAGAAGCAAGGGACATATGTCCTACCCAACCGAAAATTAGTTCGCATGTAAAA
>CAZAZO010000005.1:0-21275 GCA_964489675.1 Candidatus Woesearchaeota archaeon
ATGAGAATATGCTTAAAACTTATGCTTCAAGGTTAGCGACGGTACAAGAAGAGTTAGTTTATTTGGAGACTAGAAAGATGTTGAAGAAAGAAAGGTTATGATTTAATTTATTACTGTCGAGAGATCAACTTTTAGAAATGTTTATAGAGTAGCACGAGAAGTGCCTCACGATAAATTTTCTCGAAGAAAACTTTATAAAGGTGTTTTGTTTAAGTGTGACATGAAAAAGGGTGCTGGCTCTGCGAGGGGTCGAAAAAAAGTTGCTAAACTTAAATCTAAGAGCTTTAAGAAAGCAGATAAAAAGCTTCGTAAGCAGTTGAATAAATCTTCTAAGAAATTTAAAAAAGCACATGAGAATTTGAATAAGTCTTTTCCTTTGGAGGGAGCTTTTAGTCATGAGCAGTTAAAGAAAATGAACCTTACTGAATTAGAAAAGGGAGGATATAAACAAGATGTTTTTTTGAAGACGGGGGTTCCTGGCTTTGATGGCTTGGTTGGGAAAGGTATTCCTCATGGCAGTGCTGTTTTGGTTGAAGGGGGGCCTGGGAGCGGTAAGACTATTTTTTGTTTAGAGGTTGCAAAGCGCGCCTGTGAGGCTGGAAAAAAGGTTTTGTATATGAGTTTTGAGGAGCCTGAATTTAGATTGATTACACACCTTGAAGCATTTGGAGCGAAGCCTAAGGAGTATATTAAGAAAGGGAATTTATATGTTAAGAGATTCAATGCATTAGATATTGCAAGAAGTGTTGAGGCGCTTTTGAGTGAAGCTAAAAAAGAATTATTAATTGATGTTCAGCCAGTCTTGATTCCACAAGATTTTAAGCCTGATGTTGTTTTGATCGATTCTTTATCTAGTATTGCTTCAGCCTTTAGTGGCGAGGAGAACAGATTTAGGATTTACATGGAGCAGTTATTCCGTTATTTAGAATCTAATGACATTACTTCGTTTTTGATTAGGGAAGTTTCTTCTCCGAGTCATGTTGGTTCTACTTTTGTTGAAACTGGAGAGGCTGTTAGTTTCTTGTCAGATGGAATTATTGCTATTTATAATGTGTTTTATAAGGGTGGAACTAGAAAGAGAGGTATTGAGGTTGTTAAGCTGAGGGGTACTGAGATTGATAGGCGAATCGTTGAGTATGATATTAGAAAAGGTAAGGGGGCTGTCTGTCTTCCAGCTAAAACACTGAAGGGAGATTTCATACTTACTTAAACTTGATTAGTTTGGGAGAGGTTAAAATCATGGCACAAGATTTGCTATTTTTTCGGGAGAAAAGAAGCTTTGTTTTATTATTGGGATTATTTTTATTAACATTTGCTGTTGCTCAAAATACCAGCCTTACAGATCAAGAATATTCTAGGCAATGTCTTTTTGATTCTGAGGGTTTAATGAATGAACTTAAGAGCGAAGGGTTTAATGTTTTAAGAATAAATGATAGTATTTCTAAATCTAGTGTGGTTTATGATTCTCAGGTTTTAATTGAAAGGCAGGGCAAGCCTGGAGAATATGGATTTGTTATTGATACTTGTGAAGAGGTTGAGGTGCTACATGCTCTTGCTTTTAAGTCGCGAGACGATTTAGGAGTTTTTTTAGGCTTTTACGCGGAGGTTGTTGTAGAAGGGATGGATACTTCTGGGGCAGATTCTATTGTTGCAGAAATTGAAAAAGAAATTAATGATGAGAGGTATGAAAAAGTTGCGCCGCTAATAGAGGAGGCATATATTGAGATTAGTGATGCGCAAGAAGAGTTTAGTCGTTTGAATAGATTTTATTCTGCTACTAGTAGAAGTGTTGTTTTTGTTGTGAAGGAATATGGCTTTTATTTGTTGATTTTATTAGCGGTTTTGGTTGTAATTTATTTGGCTTATCGTGTTAGAATTAGAAAAATAATACTGAATAGGAAAATAGCTAATTTAAGACTTAGGAAGAAGTCTCTTCAGAATTTAATGGGAAAAACACAGCGAGAATATTTCCAGAGTGCAACTATTTCAGAGTCTGATTATCAGTTGAGAAGCAAAAACTTTGCAAATTTAATTAGGGATATAGATAGACAAATTCCGTTGTTAGAGGAAAAGCTTATTAAGACTGATAGCGATAAGAAGAATAATGAAAGGATCGAAGAAATCTCAAGGCGGGCAGGAAAAGTCTCAGATGCTGGCAAAAAGGAAGGCAAGAAGAGTAAAAAAAGATCTAAATGAAATGACTCCTAAGGAAAAAAAGAATTTCTTGCAAAATGATATAATTGAGAGGATGATTAGAATTGAACAGTCTGTTGTTCATGGTGGCAAGAAGGTGCCGCATACTCAGTCTACTTTTTACAAGGATTTGTCTATGGAAGACAAGAAGTCATATAACAAATATTTGAATACAAAAAAGAGAAAGTTTGTTGGTATGGTGGGGTTGCTTTTGGCTCCTCTTCTCGTTTTTAGTCTTATGAGGTTTAGTGTTACTGGCAGTGTGATTAGGGATTCTGTTGGAGTTGAGCCTTATTGGTGGGGGTGGGTTGCTTTGGGTGTTTTTATTGTAATTGGTATTTTTATGTGGAGTAGTCATTTGTTGAAGAGATCGACGGAAAGTAGACTTAGGCGGCATGAGAAGGATGTTGTTAGAAGGGTTAGGGGCAGGTGAGATTTGGGTAATTTTTTGAGTGGTGGTTCTTGGATGGGTTTTTCAAGAAGGATTAGGAAGGGTTCTAAGTAGGGGTTTTGGGATGGTGAGGTGAGATTTGGGTAATTTTTTGAGTGGTGGTTCTTGGAGGGGTTTGGGGATGGTGAGGTGAGATTTGGGTGATTTTTTGGGATTTTAATTTAGGAGAGAGGCTTTGTTAAGAAATTAAGGTGGCAGTAGGAGCTGATTATTTTATGAGGGAAGATTAGAAAGGTGGGGTGGTTGAGAGATTATATTTATGCGGTGCATCCGCCAATATTATTGGAACAGCTGTTACATTGAAAGCAGTTTGGTTTTGTTTGAGTCATTAGTCCGCCACATTTTTTACAAGGTAATCCACTTGCTTTTTTCGGCTTTTTGTTCTTTTTCTTTTTCCCATTTCCATTTTTAAATCCTCCTCTTTTGGGGTCATTTAAAACTTGATCAACATCCCAATCATCTATTTCCATATCTTCATATGTTTCAAATGCTCCATTCTTAAACCCTCTAAGTTGCGTTTCGTCTACAGATTCAGGATCCCTTGCCAGATCTATTCTTTTTCTATACTCAATTAATATAATCTTTCCTGCAGCATCCAATGGGGATTTTGCCCTTCCAATGTGTGGATATCCACTCACAAATCCATTTGGCTCAAATTCGTCATCGATCCAACTTTCGCATATATCATCTAAATGAACACCTCTTGTTAGCGCTTTAGATGCAAGAACTCCTGCGCTTTTGAACGTAGCTCCAAGTGTTGATCCAGATTTGTAGGATAAAAATGCAATTTGCCCAGGTCTTCCATCGGGATATTCACTGACCAATATATGGAAAGGGACCTCTCCATGTTCGGTATGGAATTTAAGTTCATATTCTGCACCCTCTCTTACGGTTGGTATTTCTTCTTTCTCCCCTCTTTTTGGTTCTACATAATCTTTTCCAGCAAAACTGTATGGACTAATGGGTTTACTTCCACTTCTAAATGCAGCGATTGCCTTTACGCCGAGCTCATTTCCTAACATATACCCATCAAAGAAGTCTTTTACTGTCGCACTTTCTGGGAGATTTACTGTTTTTGAAATTGCTCCAGATAAAAAGGGTTGTAATGCTCCCATCATTTTTATGTGACCTTCGACGGAAATGCTCCCAATTTCTTCTTGGTTTCCAAGAGAAGTATCGAATATGCCGTAATGCTCTGGATTTAGTCCAGGTGCTCCCCTTAGGGTATTTGCCGCATCCAAGTAATTCATCATTTCTTCTATTTGCTGGGGGCTGTATCCCAAATTACCTAGTGCGTTTGGGACTTCTCTATTTATTACCATCACACTTCCTCCTCCGGCAAGGTCTTTATTGATTTTTAATGAAATAGACGACTCTACACCAGTGGTATCACACCCCATAAGAGAGGAAACGGTTCCTGTCGGGGCAAGAAGGCTAACTTGTGAGTTTCTAAATCCATGTTCTCTTCCATTTTTGTTTGCATTTCTCCAAGCGCGATAAGCTGCCTTTTTTATATCATCTTGAACACCTTCCCAAACAACATCATCTAGCGCCCTGTTATGTTTTCTGATAACACCTTGCATTGGTTTTTTATTAAATTCATATTGAGTAAATGTTTCGATATTTTCTGCCATTTCAGATGATGTTTCATAAGAGACTCCAGTCATCAATGCCGTAATTCCTGCAGCAAAGTTTCTTCCCTCGTCGGAATCATATCCAAGACCCTTCCTCATTAGCAGTGCCCCAAGATTAGCATATCCAATTCCAATGCTTGCAAATTCTGGGCTTACTGTGGCTATTTCCTCAACTGGATATGAGGCTCCCCCATTTATAATATCTAGAGCAATTGATCCTATTCTTGTTGCATGAACAAAGGCTTCTGTATCAAAATCTCCTTTTTCGTTTGTATACGCTAGAAGATTGTGCGATCCTAGATTACAAGAGGTATTGTCTACGTTCATAAATTCTGAACATGGATTACTAGAATTAATTCTTCCTGAATTGGGGGTTGTGTGCCATTCTTGAATCGGGGTTTCGTATTGCACTCCGGGGTCTCCAATCCTCCAGCTTCCAAATGAAATTTCTTTTAGCAATCTTTCTGCATCAATCCTATCCGAAACTGAGTTGTCGGTTACGTTTCTTAATTCAATTTCACCCCCAGAATTTACTTTATCAAAAAATTCACTATCTAGTCTTACTGAAAGGTTTGTGTTCTGAAGAGTAACGGTGCCATAGGCTTCTCCGTCCATCCCAGGTTCATATCCATTTTGCATTAATATGAGGGCCTTTCTGTCTTCTCCAACCTTTTTTCTGACAAACTCAACGATATCTCTATGAGCTTCTTTACTTCCTCCCTTCATAGTTGTCATTCTGGCTGCTCTTCTACTCTTACCTCCAGATTTTATAGTTCCGGCCACATCATCATATATTATCAAAAAACTCATTGGTCCCGAAGCTTCTCCTCCAGAAGAAAGTGGTTCGCCGTCTCCCCTTATTCCGCTTAAATCATGTCCAATTCCAGATCCAGCAGAAAAAATACTAGATTCATCTACAGCATGATTAAGAAGATCCTCTAGGTCATCTCTTGGACCGCTGATAAAGCAGGCGTGGCATTGGGGTCTTATGTTACATCCATCTGTTATTCTCTCTACTTTTCCAGTTTGAGGATTTCTCCAATAATTTACACCCTTGCTTCCCTCAATCCCATATTCGCTGAAAAGACCTGCATTAAATTGAACTGGAGAGTTGAATGCGAATCTTCTATTGAGCTGCATCCAATTTAATTCATCCCTAAAGGATTCTCTGTCCTCATCTGTTCTGAAATATCCTTGCTCCTCTCCTTGTTTTACAATCCAATTGGTCACTCTTGCTGCAAGATGGTGAGGGGAATATTCATGATCTCTCCCAAGCTTATCTTTCATTTTTTTCTTCCATTCTTCCTTGTGGGGCTTGAAGAAATATTTCTGTGCAATGATACCTGCATCCATAGTTGTCCAATCTGGAGTAAACAGAGCATCTTTCATTTCGAAAATTCTGTCGCCATCAGAGCCTTCTAAAAATGCATCTCTTTTTTCTAGTCTTGCAGTGTATTCGGCTATGGGGTCAAATCCTTCAGAGAACTTTTTTTCAATATGTAATCCTTGATGAGAGCCATCGCGGTGGTACATTCTTCCCATGTCCAGACGATCGATATACTTTTTACCTTTAAAATCATATACGTGAATTTCTCCCTGATCTATTGCATATGTTAGTTCCCCGGTTGAAAGGGCATCGCTTTTTTGTGACTTAACTAATGCGTATGCATCGTCTAGTGGAACGTGTCTTTCTCGATCATAACTTGCCAATTTCATTGCCGTGTGTTTTGGGAGATCTGCCTGTCTCGCTGCTTCTCTTTTTTCTGCTACTGCTTCCATCTTATCCTTTTAGCTCCTTGATTTCTTTTTCAAACTCGTCTAGCGAGTCCATGTTTTTGTAGACTGCTGCGAATCTCATGTATGCAACTTTGTCCACTTTTTTTATTTCTGCCATGACAATTTCTCCTATTTTTGAGGTTGCTATGTCTTTGTCTTTTGCTGTTCTGTAGACCCTGGCTTCTACCTTGCTTATTAGATCCTCTGTTTCCTCAGGAGTAAAGTTTCTTTTATCAATACATAAGGATATTCCCTTTGCGATCTTTTCTATATTGAACTTTTCTCTGTGGCCATCTTTTTTTACAACGAACAATCCCAGATCTATTTTTTCGTATGTTGTGAACCGCTTGTTACATTTAAGACACTCTCTTCTTCTTCTGGTTACTGATTCGTTGTCTCTTTTATCAATAACCTTTGTTTCTGGGTTGTTACAGTATGGACATAGCATGTTTTATCATTTTTCGAGGACTACAATATATTGTGTTTTATCCCCTTTTGAACCACAACAAGTTGTGGCACATTGTTATTTTAGAAGTCTTTAGTATTTAAAGATTTGTGTGATTTTTGGTAACATTACTTGGGAGGGGAGACAGAATTGTGTGTAGAGGTGGGAATTGGTTTAGGATAAATATAGTAAAGCAAAAAGGTTTATGGGATGGATGGAGCTTGTTTGTTGCCGTTTATGTTATGAACCTGAATTTGTTTAGAGTAAGTAGACAAGAGTGGTATTTAGAAAACAAGTTTAAACCTAAGAAGTTAAAAATTATTATTTTTTCTCTTGGGGGCAGGTTAACCCCTGCGTTATCCCAATCTTATTCTCTAGTAACTTACATGTTTGATCCGGGGTCTTTTGCCCATTTTCTACTAAGGTTCTTTTTTGATTACAGTATGCTGAAATAGAATTCGTACTTACTGCTGCCTCACATGCAATTTTGAGTGTATCTATATTGTCACTTGTCCCACCAATATTTGTTACCCTGTCCCACAAGTTTCCCCAGCCCGTTGAGAAGCCGTATATTAAGAAAATTAAAACTACTACTGCTAGTGCGATAGCAACGATAGTTGCGATAGTCATTTCACCCTTTTTTATCATCATCTTATTATTTCTTAGTTTATTTGGTATTTAAATGTTTTGAAATTGATAGATTTGTTTTTAGAATACATTTCTCCATTTCCCCCCCTTTTATTAAGGGGATGTAAATGAATCTTTAGTAAAAAATAGCTAATTTGCCTATAGCTTTTGTGAGTAAAGGTTAGCAAACTGTGTTTTCGCAGTCTAGGCCCGTTATTCTATTGTTTGAGATATTCATTTTTGCTAGTTTGCCGCAGGTTGTTTTTTGGTCTAGCTTGTTTGTTTTTAGGGTTTTTTCTGCACAGCAAAAATTGTTTTCTTGTCCCATTTCTGCTTCGCTGTTACACGTTAGAACTAGATCGTCTAGCGTGGATTCGCTAACCGTGCTACTTATTTTGTCTTTAAGATTTGATTTGTAGTGAACTATGGCGTAGACGGATAGTGTTAGAATTGCGATTCCAATAATTATTGCGATTATTGTTCCAATGGTCATCTCAGCTCTTTTGGATTCAAAGTTTAATCCACTAATCCACTTCGTGGACCCACCCTTGCTTCTAGGGCTCATTTTCTTGCTAGCCCTCGCCTTGAATAGTGAATCCAAAAGTCTATTTTTGGCGGATGTCTCAGCTCTTTTCATAATGGATTAAGTAGATGTGGGTTTTTAATATTTGTGGGGCGGGTGCCTACACTCCAAATTAGTTTTTAATTTGGAATATAGTGACGATGGGTATATTTTTTTATATGACGTCTTATATCGCTAGCAATTTTAAATAAATGTTTTAATAGCTATTGGGATGAGGGGTAGACTTAGTCCATTGATTCTTTCGGTTTTGGTTTCTGGTGCGTCAGTTGTGGATTCTCTAGGGGCTGTTATTTTAAAGGATGCAAAAACCAGTACGGTTCCAGAACAGATTCAGCAAGAGGTTCATTTCCCGTCAGCAAGAGATTTGATTGAGAAATATTCTCCGATATTAGATAGAGAATTTGAAAGGATAGAGTCAGAATATACTTCAAAAAAAGAAAATATTCGGCGTGCTTATGTTGCATATTTGAAAAGGGCAAGACAAGATGAGCAAAAGGAGGGCAATTATGAGAGATATATTGCTCTTTCTGAGGAGTTGAGATTAGCGGAGTCTGGGTCTATGTCGGAAGAAGAAGGGGTTTCAGAGGAGGTGGCAGATTTGCGGTTTAAATTTGGGATGGGGATACTAAGTAGCGAGGATAATAAATATAGTCAGGTTATATCGGTTTCGGAGATGTATCTTAAATGGTTCGGGCATATAAGGTGGGGGTTTACAAAAAATGGGATGATAGATGAGGCTTCAAGAATAAATGAAGAAATGGTTGGGACGCGGGAAAGGGCAATATATCTTGAGGCGTTGGGACACATGTCAAAGACCGTTCCAGAAAATTCTCCGGTGAGAATTGTTCTTGGGGGAAGGATGGATGGGGTGGGAGCTAGACAAGTTTCAAAAAGTGGAATTCAGCCATACCTAACTAGAAATATTAAGCCTGATGGCACACTAATAGAATCAGAAATTATAATGGTGGATCCTGATAGCAAGAGGGGTGGCGCCTTAGACCAAATGTTTGATAGGGGAAGTTTTGAAAATTTAGGAACCCATAAGAAGGTTGTGTATAGATTTCATGTAATTGATACTCCACATGCTAAGACTAAGGATTCTGTTGTTGTTTATTTAAATGATGGGGCTAAAAAAAATAAGTTGGGTTCTATTGTGGGGGCTGGTAGTGGATGGAATGAGATAGTGCTAGATGAGGACAAAATAATAAATTTTACAAGAAGCAGTGATTCAGATTTGCACCTTTCAGTGGGGCTAGAGGATACTGATGGGCAAGTAGGATTAGATGGACTAAAAATATCTGCTACAGAAACTGGAAGTGGTCCACAAATTATTGTAAATTAATTGCTTGAGCTGATTTTATGGCATTATGAGAAGATTGCTATTTGAGAATTCTTTTTAGTAAGCTTTATAAACCCAAAATTCACCCTAATTATACCAATGATTAACCCTTGGTTATGAGGCGGCAAACGCTTCTAATGAACTAAACGAAAATACAAAAAATGGCAGACATTTATGAAATTGTAGAGAAAGCAAGCAAGACTGGAAAGGTTGATCGAGGCGTAAATGAAGTGACAAAGGCTGTTGAGCGAGGAATCGCAAAAGCAGTTGTGGTTGCGAGTGACGTTAATCCGAAAGAATTGACTCAACATTTACCAATCCTTTGTGAAGAGAAAAAGATTCAATTCCTTGAAGCAGATTCAAGAGAAAAGTTAGGAATCTCAGCACAAATCAACAGGCCAACAGCAGCAGTCGCTATTGTTGAAGCTGGCGAAGCAAAGCTTGATTCTCTTAAGTAAATTTAAATTTACAAATTAGTGGCTCGTAAGTTATGTGGGCTATTTGACAGGGAATAAAAATAATATGGTAAAACAAGAACAAAAGAAGAAACAAGAAAAGAAGACTGGCGCATCTAAAGGTGGAGAGAAATTAACAGAAGAAGGCGCAGTTCCAGCAATAGTGGAAGCAACAATGGGAAGGGGTGGTACTAGAGGAGAAATCACGCAAGTTAAAGCTAGAATTTTACAGGGTAAAAATAAGGGTAAATCAATTAGGCGAAATGTTAGAGGCCCAATTGCTAAAAGAGATATTTTAATGCTTCGAGAAACAGAAATTGAAGCTAGAAGGGTAGGTAAAAGAGTAAGGTGGGGGTCTCAAAGTTAAGATGGGAAAGGCAAGATCATCAGCATATACTGTTAATAACAGGAGCCGAGGCCATGGGAGAAATGGAAGAGGCAGTAAGGCAAGATTGCAGCCAATTAATACACATGTTCAAATGGTAGCTGCAAGATCTGTGGGTGGTAGCATACCGTATGTAGAGTCAGGCAGCAATACTTATTATGGAGGGCGAAGATAATGCCAGTTTGTACATTTTGTCGAAAACAATATGAATTTCCTAGAGGAACAACAGTAGTTCAAAAGGATGGCTCAGTTAAGTTTTTTTGTTCTAGTAAGTGTAGGAAGAACTGTGAAATGGGAAGAAATAACAAAAAAGTTAAGTGGATTCAAAAGGATACTCACATGAAAGAAGCTGCGGCTGCCAGAAAGGCTAAAAAGAAGGCTTAGGGTTTTTGGTGTTTTTATATTCTTTAGTATAATAATTGTTATAAATAGACTTTGTTTAATAATTGTATGCCAACAAGAGAAGAATTAAAGTTTGCAAGAAAATTAGAGAAAGAGACTGATTCTTGGTCTCTTTTGGATACAGTTATAAGACGAGGATTGCCAGAGGGGCCAGAATTTAATATGAGAATTCCTGTAGGTTTTACACAGGATGCAAAAAATTATGCAGATCACTTAAATAATGATGGAAAGGTTCAGGCGAGAGTGGAGACCATGCCCCATATCAATGCCGAAAAAAGAATATCTTATTTCGCATATTTAATTGTAGAAAACAGATAATCTTCTTAATTCGGTAAATTCTCTTTATCCGTCGACAAACCACCATTTTACCATACAAATCTTTATAAACCATAATAGTTTTTTTATGCTAGAAAAGAGGATTTACAAAATATGAGTGCGAAATATAATGCTGAAAATATTAAGGTTCTAGAAGGGCTAGAGGCTGTTAGGAAAAGGCCGGGGATGTATATTGGTTCAACTGACAGGCCGGGGCTTCATCATATGGTTTGGGAAGTGGTGGATAATTCAGTGGATGAGCATATGATTGGGGTGTGTGATACGATTAAAGTAACTATTAACAAAGATGGTTCAATGAGTGTTGAGGATAATGGTCGAGGAATGCCGGTGGATCCACATCCACAGTATAAAGTTCCGGCGATGGAAATTATTGTTACAAAGCTTCATGCTGGTGGTAAGTTTGATGGAAAAGCTTATGCGGTGTCAGGTGGTCTTCATGGTGTTGGTATTTCTGTTGTTGCTGCTCTTTCAAAACATATGGAAGTAGAGGTTAAGAAAGATGGGAAAATCTACAAGCAGTCTTATAAAATTGGGGTGCCACTAACAAAAGTAGAGCAGAAAGGAACATATAAAGAAAAGGGGAATGGGACAAAGGTTACTTTTTTTCCAGATGATGAGATATTTTCGACTGTAGATTTTGATTATAAAACTTTGTCTACCAGATTTAGGGAGATGTGTTTTTTGAATGCGGGCTTAAAAATAATTTTAGAAGATCACCGAGGAGAAAAACCAAAGAAAGATGAATTTTGTTATGAAGGTGGTTTGTCAGAATTTGTTAAGTGGCTGAATAAAACCAGAAAGCCGATTCATCAAAAAATAGTTTATTTTAAAAAGCAAGAGGGGGACACAATAGCTGAAATTGCTTTGCAGTATACAGATTCATACAATGAAAATATTCAAGGATTCGTAAATACTATTAATACTATTGAGGGTGGGACTCATGTTGTGGGTTTAAAGAGCGCTTTGACAAGAGTGAT
This sequence comes from Candidatus Woesearchaeota archaeon, assembly GCA_964489675.1. Lineage (GTDB taxonomy): Archaea > Nanobdellota > Nanobdellia > Pacearchaeales > GW2011-AR1 > JAGVXH01. The sequence goes on from CAZAZO010000005.1 coordinate 11,604, forward strand.
TAATGATTATGCTACAAAAAAAGGAAGCTTAAAGAAGGGGCAAAAATTAACGGGGGATGATGCAAGAGAGGGGATTACGGCTGTTATTTCATTGAAATTAGCAGAGCCTCAATTTGAAGGTCAAACAAAGACGAAGTTGGGCAATGGTGAGGTTAAGGGACTGATTGACTCAATGGCAAGTTCTGCTTTAAGTGAATTTTTCGAGGAGAATCCAGCAGTTATTAAGTCAATAATTGCAAAGACTTTAGCTGCACTAAAGGCAAGAGAGGCTGCAAAAAAAGCAAAGGACCTCGTTAGAAGGAAAAATGCATTAACTGGGGGTGGTCTTCCGGGAAAGCTTGCGGACTGTTCTAGCAAGAAGACAGAAAAGACTGAGCTTTATGTTGTCGAGGGGGATTCGGCTGGTGGAACTGCTAAGTCGGGTAGAGACAGAGAAACACAAGCTATCTTGCCGCTTCGAGGTAAAATTTTAAATGTAGAAAAGTCTAGTCCGTCGCGTGCTCTTAGCAGTGAGATGATTTCAAATTTGGTGACGGCGATTGGGACAGGGGTTGGTGAACATTTTGATATTTCAAAACTTAGATATAGTAAAATAATTATTATGACAGATGCTGATGTTGACGGTGCGCATATTAAAACACTTCTTTTGACATTCTTTTTTAGGTATATGCCAGAATTGGTAGAGTCGGGTCATGTATTTGTTGCGGTTGCTCCATTTTATAGTATTAAGAAGAATGGGAAGATGCATTATATGTATAATAACGAAGAGCTGAAACAAAAGAAAAAAGAATTAGGGGATAATGTTGAGGTTGGAAGATTTAAAGGTCTAGGAGAGATGAACGATGAGCAACTATGGAACACAACAATGAATCCAAAGAGTAGGCGGCTAAAGCAAATAGAAGTAGAGGATGCGGTGGAGGCGGATGAAACATTTAGTCTACTTATGGGAGATGCAGTTGCTCCTAGAAGGCAATTTATTGAGGAAAATGCAGAAAAGGCGGAGGTGGATTTGTAGGATGGTAGACGATTGCATATTTTGTAAAATAGCCGCAGGAGAAATCCCATGTGTAAAGATTTGGGAAGATGAAAAATTTATGGCGTTTTTAGATATAACTCCAGCAGCTAAGGGCCAAACATTGGTGATTCCAAAAGAGCATATTAGCAGCAATATATATCAGGCAGAAGATTCAAAGATAAGTGAGGCAATGTCAGCCGCAAAGAAAGTATCGAAGGTTTTAGAAAGTGGTTTAGAAGCAGAAAGAGTAATTACTGTAATTGAGGGTCTGGAAGTAGATCATTTACATATTAAATTGTATCCATACTCTAAAGAGAAATATGAAGGATATCGGGGATATATTTCAACGGAAGGTGAGGAAAAATCTGTAGCAGAATTAGAATTAATAAAAAAAGAAATTTTGGGAGAGTCTGACTAATGGCAGCTTGCGAATTTTGTGGGGAGAAAAAATGTTCTTGTCGGAGCAGAAAGCCGGTTAGAGTTAGGTTTTGTCCGGAATGTAAGGCTACTGATGTTAAGTTTGTGTTTCAGTTGCAAAATTTATTTGGGCTAGTTCCTAGAATGACATGTATGCAATGTGGAAATCATGCGCCAGATTTTCCAATATTGGTAGTTCCAGCAAATAATAAAAAAACAGTTAAGAAAAAAACGACAAAGAAAAAAGTTAAAAAAACTAAAGTTGTGAGGAAGAAGAAATGAGTGAAGAACAAGATATGCCAGAAGAAACAAAGAAGCTTTTAGAAGAACTTGAAAAAGAAAAGACAGAAAAGGAAGCTAGCGCCCCAGTAGAAAAACAAGCTTCGTTAGAGGGAGATGTAATTGAGGCTGTTGGAGTTGAGGAAATTGAACACATGGATGAGGCAGAAAAAGAAGCGGCAGAGTTTGATAAAAAAAGACAGGAATTCAAAGACAGTGTTCAGGCGAAGGAATTGATTGATGCTGAGATTTCTCCAGAGATGAGGGAGGCTTACTTAAATTATGCTATGAGTGTTATTGTTGGACGAGCCCTTCCTAATGCAGAGGATGGATTAAAGCCGGTTCACCGTCGAATTTTATGGGCAATGCATAAAATGGGCGTGGCTCATAATAAGCAAACGAAAAAGTCGGCTAGAATTGTTGGTGACACAATGGGTAAGTATCATCCGCACGGTAACGTTGCTATTTATGACGCCATGGTTAGAATGGCGCAAGAATGGTCGCTTAGGTATCCTCTTGTTTTAGGGCAGGGTAATTTTGGTTCTATGGATGGAGATAATGCGGCAGCAGACAGATATACTGAGGCTAAGATGCAACGAATAGCGGCAGAATTACTCGATTCAATTGAGAAAAGAACCGTTGAAATGAGGCCGAACTATTCTAATGAAGAAGAAGAGCCAGTTTTACTTCCTGGTAAAATTCCGAACTTGCTTCTTAATGGAGCTTCTGGTATTGCTGTTGGTATGGCAACAAATATTCCCCCACATAATATGAATAATGTTTGTGATACAGTTTTGCACTATGTAGATAATCCAGAGTGTGAGATTAGGGATTTAATTAAAATAATTAAGGCTCCGGATTTTCCAACTGGGGGAACGGTTTCTGGTCAATTCAAACAAGTTTACGAAGAGGGTAAGGGTAAGATGATAATTGATGGTAAAATAGATATCGAAGAGCCAAAAAGAAAAGTGGATAAAGCAAAGGTCGTTATTACAGAAATTCCATATCAAGTTAATAAAGCATCACTGGTTGAGCAAATAGCGGATCTTGTTCGGGATAAAAAATTACCAGACGTTTCTGACATTAGGGATGAGTCTAGTAAGGGTAAGGTAAGGGTTGTGGTGGAACTTAGAAAAGGAACGGACGCACAATTTACGATTAACAGGCTTTACAAGTATACAAATCTTAGAGTTAGTTTTAATGCTAATATGTTGGCTCTTGTTGGACAAAAGCCAAAGTTAATGAACTTGAAAGAATTTGTTAAAGTTTATGTAGATCACAGAAGATCTGTAATTAGAAAAGAAAAAGAGTTTGATCTTGATAAGGCGGAGAAGAGATTGCATATTGTTGAGGGTCTTCTTATTGCGCAAGGTTCAATTGACCAAGTAATCAAATTAATCAGGGCTTCAAAAGCAAAGGCAGAGGCCATGAAGGGATTGATGGATAAATATAAGCTGTCTCAAAAACAAGCAGAAGCAATTTTGGATATGAAGTTGAGCCAATTGACTTCGCTGGAATTTGATAAATTAAAGAATGAAGAAAAGACGCTAAGAGAACTAATAGAAAAATTAAACAAGATCTTAGGAAATGAAAAAGAGATATTAAAGATAATCAAAAAGGATTTAGAATATTTGAAAGAAAAATATGGGGACAGAAGGAAAACCAGGTATGGAGGAAAAGAAGTAGAGGAGTTTGATGAAAAAGATTTGGTAAAGAAAAAGGATGTCGTTATAACAATTACAGATAAGGATTATATTAAGCGAATTGATGTGGAACAGTATAAGCAACAAAAGAGGGGTGGGAAGGGTGTTATTGGAAGTGACTTAACCGACGGAGATTTTGTAAAAGAGCTTTTGACTTGTTCGACTCATGATTATTTATTGTTCTTTACAGATAAGGGTAAAGTTCACTGGCTAAAGGCATACCAGGTACCTGAGAGTTCAAAGGCAGCGCGTGGGAAGGCAATCGTAAACTTGCTGGATGTTAAGGATGAGAAAGTAACATCAGTTATTTCTGTTAAGAAGTTTGAAGATTATTTAATGATGGCAACGGAAAAAGGTGTCGTTAAAAAAATAGAGCTTTCAGCGTTTTCTTCTCCTAGAAAGGGTGGGATAAAGGCGATTAAGGTTGCTGAAACACAAGACACATTGATTGATGTTAGAAAAATAAAAGAGGGCCAAGAGGTTCTTCTTGTAACGAGCCTGGGTCAAGCAATTAGGTTTAAGGAGTCTGAGGTTAGAGCAATGGGTAGGGCTAGTTATGGGGTTGGTGGAATAAAGCTTAATGATAAAGACAAGGTGGTTAGTCTTGGGGTTTTACCGGTAGAAGATCAAAAGACGCATTCAATTTTGACAATAACTGAGAAAGGATATGGTAAGAGGTCGGCGATTGAAGATTATAGGCTGACAGGAAGGGCGGGTAAAGGTGTAATTAATATGAAGGCGACTGATAAAACTGGTAAAATAATCAAGAGCACTTCTGTTGTGGATCAGGATACAGTAATAATTACGACGAAAAAAGGGATAGTAATCAGAACTCCTTTGAAGAATATTAGAATAATGGGTAGAGCAACTCAAGGAGTTAGGGTGATTAATCTAAAGGATGCTGATAAAGTTAGCGATTTAATTAGGGTGCCAACGGATGAGGCTATTGAAGGAATAGAGGAAGTTAATGAAGAGCTGAAGAAGAGTGGCAAGCTAGATGAGCAAAAAGAGCTTTAGGGTTGGAGTTTTTTTAAAATAAATATAAGACTGCAGAATTTCTACAGCATTTATCCGCCTTTCGCCAAGTTTAAATAATAATAATTTTTAATGTATTTATGGAAGAAAAAACAGTTCCAAAAGTGATTTTTAAAACAAGAGTTAAAGATGATTCTGTGACAGATGGGAATCCTTATGTGTGGAAAGATTTGTCGACTGATGATATTTTTGGCGGCAAAAGAGTTGTAGTTTTCTCTCTTCCTGGAGCGTTTACTCCGACATGTTCTAGTACTCATTTGCCTTTTTATGAAAAATTATGCGAAAAAATAAAGGAGCAGGGGGTGGACGAGGTATATTGCTTGTCTGTAAATGATGCATTTGTAATGAATGAATGGGGAAGGGACTTGGGCATAGAAAATGTAAAATTAATTCCGGATGGGTCGGGGGACTTTACTCGGGGTATGGGAATGCTTGTAAAAAAAGATAATCTTGGGTTTGGGATGAGGTCTTGGAGATATTCAATGGTTGTAAATGACGGAAAAGTTGAGAAAATGTTTATTGAGCCGGGCAAAGAAGATAATCACGAAGAAGATCCTCATGTGAATAGTGATGCTAACACGATGTTAGAATATTTGAAAGAAAATAAGGTTGAATAATTGTTTTGTTTTTGGTCAGGTTTTTTGAAATTAGAAAAGAGTAATTTCTAACAGAAACACTTATATACCAACTATAGTATGTATATAACATGACCAAGACCACAATTCAGGTTAGTAAAGACACATTAGAAAGATTAAAGATGTCTAAGTCGCACCCTTTAGAGTCATATGATATAACTATAAATCTTCTTTTGGATGAGGCAGAAGGTGAAGTTTTAACAGAAGATGAGATCGAAGAAATAAAGTCAGCATTAGAAGAAGTAAGAAGAGGGGAAACAATCCCGCTAGATCAAGTTGCCAAAGAACTGGGAGTTAAATTGGACTAAGATGTATTCTTTAGAGTTTACAAAAAGTTCTGTAAAATTTCTTAGAAAAATCCCACATAAAGACAAAGAAATTGTTCTAAAAAAATTATCAAGCCTTAGAGAAAATCCATATAGATATCTTAAAAAACTGCAAGGAAGCAAGCTTTGGAGACTTAGGATTATGAAATATAGGGCTGTAGTTGATGTTGTAGTTTCTGGCAATAGGATTGTTGTGTTAAGAATAGGGTACAGAAAAAATATTTATAGTGATTGATAGAAGCTAGTTTTTAGCAGGACTCTACTTCTTCTTACCAAACCCTTCAAATGCTTTTAGGACTTCAAGTGGCATTGCAAATATTACAGTATTGCTTTGATCACTTGAAAGATCATTTATGCTTTGAAGAGTTCTTAAGTGGAGTGCTCCAGGAGCTTTATTTAGTGTTGTAGCGGCACTACTCATATTTTTTGCTGCTTGAACTTCACCTTCAGCCTTAATGATTACAGCTCGTTTTTCTCTTTCAGCCTCTGCTTGTTTTCCAATAACTCTCTTCATTTCTTCGGGTAAAATAATATCTTTTAACTCAACACTTTCTACATCAATTCCCCAAGGATCAGAAGCTTTATCAATTATTTCTCTAATTTTAAGCGCTACTTCATCTCTTTTACTTAAAAGATCATCTAGTTCCACTTCTCCTACGATATTTCTCATTGTGGTTTGTGCCAATTGGCTAATTGCGTAGTAAAAATCCTCAACAGCAATGACAGACTTTGCTGCATCTTTTATTTTATAATATATAACAGCATTAATTTTTGCAGAAATGTTGTCCTTAGTCATTGCTTCTTGGTCGGGAACGTCAACGGCCTTTGTTCTGATGTCAACTCTTTTCCATGATTGGATTACGGGGATTACTAACCTTAGGCCAGGATTCATCATGCCAGTATATCTTCCAAGGGTAAATTTGACTCCTCTTTCATATTCATTTACAATTCTAAGAGAGGCTAACAAAACAGCAACCACAGCATAGAATACATACATGAATACCATATTTAACAGATATTAAAAGATTATATAAAGGTTTCTAAATAACTTCTCCGACTCCGATAAGTCGCCAGTGTCCGTTGAAGTTTCTAGCTATTCCAATTGAAGCACCAGCTAATGGTACCACCGGGATTTTTAGTCCTAGTTCCATAGAGTCTTTGTTTGCACTAATTACTTGTCCGACAGTAGTGGATGTATTAACACTTAGCATTAGCATTTCGCCTGGGATTGGCATTTTGATTTCTTCGTGCTGGGCGTCCCCTAATACTTTTTCAAAAAGTTCATATTTTACTTTTAAGTTTTCAGTAATTTCTGGCAATTTGTCTTTTAGCCCGGCGATTCCGCCACCAAGCGAGTCTGCTTTTCCTAGCGAAGGGTCAAGCTCGGTTTCGATTGCAAGACTTCCTCCAGCTGTTGCATTTTCAATCTTGTATGGACCTTTTTGCATGGATACAACTTTTGTTGTTAGTGTTTTATAACGAGTTTGGTTTTGTTTTTTGTAAGAGTAGCCTGGCTTAATCTCTATTTCATCTCCTATTTTCAATGCTCCACTTTTCAATGCTCCGCCTAAGACTACCCCGTGCAACTTGTCAATTTTAGTTCCGGGCTTATTAATATCAAAGCTTCTGGCGATGAAGAATACAGAGTTCTCACTTTTTTCTGGTTTTGGAATTTCAAGACTCATTAGCTCTTCTAAAACATAGTGCAGGTTTACTCCTTGCTGTGCGGATACTGGAATAATTGGAGAGTCTTCTGCTATTGTTCCTTTTACAAATTCTTTTATGGCATTGTAATTATTTGTTGCCTGTTCTTTTGAAACTAAGTCAATTTTATTTTGGACAATTATAACTTTTTCAATATTTTTTGCTTTTAGCGCGATTAAGTGTTCGGCTGTTTGTGGTTTAATTCCTTCGTCAGCTGCAACGACTAAAATTGCAGCGTTCATAATCGCTGCTCCTGAGAGCATTGTTGCCATTAGCATCTCGTGTCCTGGTGCGTCAACAAAAGTTACATATCTTAATGGATCTGCTTCTAAATCTTTGTCAACTGTATATTTGCCTTTATCTTTTTTTATCAGAGCATCAGAATATCCAAGCTTAATTGTAATTCCTCTTTTTAGTTCTTCAGAATGAGTGTCTGCCCATTTCCCACTAAGTTTGTATAGGAGTGTCGTTTTCCCGTGGTCGATGTGTCCGACTATTCCTACATTAATAGTATCGATGTTTGATAGGTCTAGTTCTTTGTTTTTGCTCATAAAATGATTAAAAGGATGTGGTTTAAAAGGTTAATTACTCATCAATATCTTCATTGCTTTCGCTTCTTCTAAAGATGCTAACCACAGAGTCTAGAATTCGGAGTACGATTTCAATTGCGATAATAAAAAGCATGAAGTCTAGCGAGCTTGAAATAAGAATTGGTATTTGTGAAACTTTGCCCAAGATGACGTCAACGTTGAATAAGCTAGGGGTGGTAAGTGCTAGACCTAAGAATGCTAAGGGAATCATTTTCGCAAGGTCACGGGACAAGTCTTCGGAGACAAAGGATGTTATTCTAATAGCGCCTACTAGTCCAGCTGAAACTAATAATATCAATGGCAGGTCAAGGCCATTTGCTAGGAGCAGTATAAGTATTGATAAAATTCCAAACCAAAAGAATGTTATGAATGGTAGGATAACGATATATTCAATTATAAAAAATATTATTGCAAAGAATCTGTAAATAGCTCCGAACTCGTATCGGTTGTATTTGCTTAAGTCAAGATTGATAACGTTTTTTCTGGCTAGGAATCTATAAAAGTAGAAAATAAAAACAGAATAAATTACGATTCCAAATGTAAGTAGAGCTAGTGCTTTTAGGGGGCTGTCTTGTGTAAAGATAGCTCCAGCAAAGTAATCCATAGTTGAACTCACCCCAGTTGTCATGTTGGTATTAGGTTGGAGGGGTTTTTAAGATTTATCACAACATTGGCTGTATTCCAAATTAATTATTCTCATTCATAATGTCTCCCACTACGCTTACGCTACCCGCCCTTATTTCTCGGGCTTAGTCGCTAGTGTTGCCCTCGCCAAAGATAGTGAACGAGTCAATTAATTTCTAATTTGGGATGTAGTCACAAGGTCCACAACATTTAAAACAAACCTATTCTTTAAATTTAAATGAGGTGTAAAAATAAGCGAGCTCAGGTGTTTATGTTAGGAGCAGCGTTGTTTATTATTTTGATTTTGGGACTGACTTCATTTGCAAATTATGTAATACAAGGCTCACAAGATTATAATTTTGATTCTGTGGCTAAAAATGTTAAACAGGAAATGATTCGAGTAGTTAATCATGATATTTCTAATGATGAAAACAATATAGAGGATTTTATAGGCAGGGTGGCGGTCTATCTTGAGGCGAGTTATCCAGATGCGAGTTTTTTATTTATTTTAGGGAATGAGAGCAGTGTGACTTTTATGAATTATGCAGATTCGGATGAAAATTTAATAGAGGTGGAAGGGGTAGTGTTTGCTTCACCGGTTAATGGGTTGTCCCAAACACTTAATAATCCAGTAGTAGATCAATATATAATCAAATTAAATGGAGTTGATCATGTCGCAGAAATTTATCCAAGTACACAAGTGTATTTTGCGATTGAGCAAGTAGAAAAAAATGAGGCGTTTGTTGGATTTGCATAAGAAAAGAAATGAGAAGAGGGGAATTAGTGTTGTAGTTGGCTATGCTGTTTTAATTGCAATGACGATATCACTTTCAGTTTTAGTTTTCCAGTGGCTTAGATATTATGTGAGTGATACAGGAGAAGTTGAAACAGGATGCCCAGAGGGTACTAACGTGGTTATCCAAGAAGCAAAATGCATTTGGGGGCCAAGCGCTAATTTGAGTGTATCTTTAAAAAATAAGGGCCGGCATACAGTTGATGGATTTGTAATTAGGGTGAATAACAGAACAAATTCTGAACAGGGGTTTTATACCTCGGGAGATGTTGACAAATTGCTGAAACCCGGAGAGTCGCATCTTCAGGAGAATTTATTGTCATATTTTGAAAATGGGCTTAATAATATAAATCTTGTTGAGGTTCAGCCATTTAAGAGCATTAATGGCAAGAATATTTATTGTGATTTTGTCGATTCAATGAGAATAGAGTGTGATTCTCCTTAAACAAATATTTATAAAGTTCTTAGAATAACATTTTGTATGATGAAAAGAGGTAGTAATAAAAAAGCGTTGTCTCCAGTTGTGGCTTCGGTTCTTTTGGTGGCTCTTG
>CAZAZO010000006.1:0-21205 GCA_964489675.1 Candidatus Woesearchaeota archaeon
AACCCCGTCAAGTGATGCGCTTATTCAAATATTAAGAGAAGGAAGACAGCCGGGCCAGTCAATAGTTCTTGCTACTCAGCAGCCAGGAAAAATACATACAGATGCAATTACTCAGTCAGATATTGTTTTGTCTCACAGGGTAACGGCTGAATTGGATGTTAAAGCACTTAATGCAATTACTCAATCGTATTTATATTCAAGTATTACAAACAAGATAAATGATCTTCCGAAGTTAAAAGGAAGCGCAATAATCCTTGATGATAATAGTGAAAGAATTTACCCAATGAGAGTTCGGCCAAGATTTACCTGGCATGGAGGAGAGGCTCCAATGGCTATTAGGAAAGAGGATGATTGATCAAATTATCTTGCTAACTCAAAAATTATTTTTTCATTAAATTTGTCTGTCATAATTTGCATACCTAGGTTTTTGTTCTCAATTTGTTCGAGTGGAACAGACATTGCGGGTATTTGAGCTATATTGGCTAATGTTGTGAAGACGTCATAAGCATACATTTCTTCAACTGATATTTCTTCTCCGACTTTATGGGCTAGTTTTGGCACAGTTGGCAGGATTATAGCATCGACATCTTTGAAAATGTTTTTGAATTCGTTCATAATATAATTTCTAGCTCTTAGTGCTTCTCGATAGAATTTTCCTTCAAATTCAGCTCTTGTTATTTCACTTCCTCCAATAATTCTTCTTTGAACCTCTGGGCCTCCAAATTTATCTATTGCTTTTCCGAATCTTCTTCCATCATATTTACGAGTTGCTGAGAAAAATTCAACATAAACTAAGATGTAATATGTTTCAAGGGAGATATTTAGTGGTAATTTTATTTTTTTGATTTTCATATTGTGTTTTTTTGCAATTTCATTGGCTCTGGACTCAATAGCGTCGCTAATTTCTTTTGTTGCAAACTCAGATGTGTCCACCAGTCCGATTACACCTTTTTTCTTTTCGGAGTACTTTTTATTTGATGTAGTGCTGTCAAAATTATCTTGTCCGCTTATAATATCTAAAACTAACTTAGCATCTTTTGAAGAGTTTGTAATGGGGCCAATGCAATCAAAGCTCATAGTCATATCGAGTAGGCCGTATCTAGAAACTAATCCATAGCTTGGTTTTAGTCCTACAACGCCACAGTGAGAGGCGGGATTTCTAATACTTCCTCCGGTGTCGCTTCCAAGGGCAAAATCGCAAAATTTAGCAGCAACTGCAGCCGCAGCTCCAGAAGAGGAGCCTCCTGGAATTAATTCGGGGTTGCTTGGATTTTTAGTTGGGCCGAATGCTGATGTTTCTCCACTTGCCCCACATGCGAATTCGTCCATATTTGCCATTCCTATTATAATTGCATCTTCGGATTTTAGTTTCTGAATGACAGTGGCGTCATATGGGGCGGTGAAATCTTCTAGAACTTTTGATGCACAGTTGACAATCATATGTTTTACACAAATATTTGACTTAACGGCAACACAAAGACCGGCCAACTTTCCAGTTTTTTTACCTTTTTTTATTCGAGCATCAATTTCTTTTGCTTCATTAATTGCATTTTCGTTTAGATGCAGGAGTATATTTAGTTTTTTATTGTCTTTTTTTATTTGTTCTCCGAATTGCATTACATTTTCAGTGGCAGTTAGTTCTCCTTTTTTTATTTTTTTAACTTTTTCTTCTAGTTTCATGGTTCTCCTGGAAATTTCATAAATTTCTCTACAGCTTTAGTTAATTTGGCGTGATTTTTTGTTCTAATGATTATTAGAAGACTGTCTTTTTTTGAAAAAAGCTCAACATCAAACCCAATCTGTTTACTCATAAGGTATCCATAATAAAATGGCGCAAGTTTTGATAATTTTATAATTACTTTTTTATCAGTTTCGTATTCATAAAAAAATTTCTCCATTATATCATCATCTGTAAATCCTAATTCTTTTAGGAAATTAATAAAAGCTATATTTGTTGCAGAAGATTTAATTATTTCATATCTATAAAGATATTTATTGTTTCCAGTTCCCCTTAGTTGTAATACTTTTTCATTTTTCATTTTTTCCACCCCGCTTTTTCTGCTACAATGAATCCGTCTTCGACAAAGGGGGCATTTGACATCATTGTTTCTTTAAATTCAATATCAGTTTGCCAGGGTTTTCCTTCTTCTCTGAGGCCACAGTCATTTTCAAAATGAAATTCCTCTCCAGAAATACCATCTAGCTTTTTAGAAAACTCATTTAGTAGATCTTTAGCATTGGCTAGGATTTCTTCTTTTTCTTTTTCGGACACTTCATGCCACGTCATATCGTTTGCCATAAAAAAATGGAGAAAACATATTTTATAAGTTTAAGTAATTAGTCAAAATAACAGTATGGTACACACATTAAAATGCAGTACTCAGCGCTTGGATCGTGTCTGCAAGCTGAACCACATTCAACAAATGTTCCCTCAAGGTTAGCGCAGGTGGCGTTATCCATAAATTCACATTCTTTATGTTCTTCTAGCCAAGTTAGATCATTTTTTTCGCAGATTTCTTTGGGGTCTTGAATTGTTGGTGACATAAAGTTTTGAGAAATGGCAGCAATTGCTAAAAGAAGCACTAAAACAGACAATATAATTATGTATTTTTGGTCAAATTTCATGAAAATTAATGGTGAATTGATTATTTAAGGATTTGGGACTAAGCGGCTAGGGCTGGATTTCTATGTCCAATAATTGGGTTAACGCAAAATTGCTCTAGTTCATCTGGGAGATGAATTCCAGAATTCCAAAATGCTCTAAATCTTTTTGAGCCAGGAGTTTCAAGTACCCAGAAGCTGGGCAATTCTTCTCTTATATCTCGGTGTTCAACCTCACTTTCTCTGTAGTTAGCTCTTTCCATCAGGGTTGTTTGTGCAATCCCATAATTACCCATATCGGACTCATACATAGTTTGTCTTAGTTGACACCAGCCATTTCCACCACATCCATTATCACACGATCTAGAGCAGTCTTGATATTTACTTTGTTGCTTTAGAAGATTATGAATAAAACAATAGTTAGCAGATGAATCCCTTGAGGCTTGATTGATTATTTCTACTCTTTCATCATCAATAGGGTCTGATGAAGATTGTTGAGCATTATAACTATTAGAATTACCTACTGGAACAGTTGCACCTCTCGTTTCTTGTGACATTTTGACTCCTGGGCGTCATCGGCATCATTTATGGTGTCAGGTGGCGTCACTTAACAAAATGTATAGGTAAAGCTACTATATAAATGTTTCGTTTTGTTACTACTGGAGTATACCCAAGAAATACAGCGGTTTACAAGTAAAAATAGGATAGGATACAATGTTATGAGGTACTTACTACTGTGGTATACCAAGAAATTAAGGGGTTAATCTATCTCTGTCTCGAGGGAAAAGTACGGCTTCTCTTATGTTGTTTAATCCAAGCATTAGCATTGTTAATCTTTCAAGCCCTAGTCCCCAGCCAGCATGTTCAGGAGCACCATACCTAAATGAATTTATGTAATCTGTAAATTCTTCAGGGTCTAATCCCTTGGCTTTTAGTCTTTCAATTAAAAGATCTGGAATGTGAACTCTTTGCCCACCAGATGAAATCTCCATACCTTTCCAAATAGCATCAAATCCTTTTGAAAGTCCGTCTTCTGCAGGCATTATGTAGAACGGTTTTCCATCAATTGGCCAATCATGTACAAAAACGATTGTATCTGGATATAATTCATCTAGTTTCTTTTCTGCTTCTCCACTTAGGTCGTGAGAAGACATTTTCACACCTTCTTTTTTCATTGTGTCTGCAACTTCAGCGAATGTTAAGTATTTTATTTCTGGAACCTTTAGGTTTTCTACGCCTAATGTGTCTAATTCAGGCTTATTTTCTTCTAAGACTTTTTTAACTATGTATTGAACTACTCTGCCTAAAACATCCATAACTCTTTTGTCATCTGCGAATCCTTCTTCATAGTCAAATTGTCTTGCTTCGTTTAGATGTCTTACAGTATTGTGTTTTTCTGCTCTCCATACAGTAAATAATGCGAATACTTTTTCCATTGAGCAGGCAAGCATTTGTTTGTATAGTTGGCAGCTTTGAGATAGGCATACTTCCTTTTCAAAATATTTTGCTTTGAATAAATCAGTTCCTCCTTCTGAGCTTGAACCAATAATTGAAGGGAAAACAGCCTCAATTCCACCTTCCTTTACCATAAATTCTCTGTATCCTTGAATAATAGCAGACTGAATCTTAAAAATAGCTTGTGTTTTTTGTGTATGTAGGTCTAAAAACCTATTATCTAGTCTTAGTGGTAGCTCTGTTTTAGAAAAATCGCTTACGTCAATTGGAAGAGGGTCTGCTGCTTCTGCGATTATGTTAATTTCACTTGGTAAAACTTCCTTTCCTCCAGGGGCTTGGTTGGATTCTTTAACTTCTCCTATAATTTCAACTGCGCTTTCTCGCTTTAGGTTATCTAGAAGCTCAAATGTTTTAGAATCGGTCTTGCCATCAACACCAGTAACTTGAATTCTTCCGGTTATGTCTTTTAGAACAAGAAATCTTACTTTTTTTAAGTCTCGAGTGTCATGGACCCAGCCCTTGAGGAGTACTTTTTCTCCTGCATTGGACGATAATGCGTCTTTTACATAAGTTCTTTCCATGGGACTGTTAGATAAATTGGGTTTTTAAGATTAGTGGTGTTGGAGTTTTAAAACTCTTCAGTACTGGTTTGGATCATGCCTTTTTCTTTGAGTTTTCTAACTTGATTTGGTGTATATTTGTACATAATGTATCCCTTGTCGTCGTCGAATTCCCATGGCTCAATAATTACAACGTCTCCTTCTCTAAGCCACATTCCTCTTCTGAGCCTTCCTGGGACTTTACAATTTCTACTTTTCCCATCCATGCATGAAATTAGCATTCTACTTCCACCACATCTTTGAGATATTATACCAATTATTTCTTTTCCTTTCGGGATTCTGACTCTTACTGGGCCTTCTGGGGCCGGAGTATTTCCAGCAGAATTTTTTTTATTTTTATTCTTGTATTGCATATAAAATTCACAAGAAGGGAGTTTATAAGCTTTGAGTTTTCGAGGGCTGCATCCCAAATTAATTATTTTTATCTATAATGTAAGGTCTTCAATTTGTTTTGTCTTTATTCAAATTCACCACCCACAAACCACCCAGTTAGTCAAGCTTCACTTGTTTATATTGTGAATTTGAATTATCTGTCAGTTTATCAATCGCAAGTTTCTCGCACACACCGCACAATGTTGCTCAATTCAGGCTTTCAATTTTTTTAAATATATAAAATTCAAAAGCTCTTAGTCTATACCTTTAGGTCTCAGCTGTTATTGTTTGCCCTCGCCAAAAATAGTGAATGAATCAATCAATTTCTAATTTGGGATGTAGTCGTATTCGAGTGGCTTATAATAAAACTAGCGCATATGGGGTTTCAGAAATTTTATTTATTCCAGCTTCGCCTATGATTCCCATGTCTTTTGCAATTTGACAAGAATTGTTGCCTGCAATATTAAATGTAGCATCTTCTTTGACGTAGTTTATGATCATTTGTTTGAGCTCTTCTTTTCCTACTTCTTCTCCGTTAAAGAATTGTCCGGTTAAGTCAAGTTGTTTTTCTCCTTCTTCTAGTTTTTGGCCGTAGAGTTCTTTATCGCAAATAGCGATGACCATCCGATATGACTCATGTTTTTTGATTAAAAATTTTTCGTCTTCCATGTAGAATAAAAATAGTGAGGGTTTATAAAATTGGTGGGTGAGTATATGGCAAAAGATATAAACTGGGTATTGTTTATTAATATATGAAATTGTCTAGAGCAGGAAGTGTTTTTAGAAAAATACCTCAGTGCTGGTATGCTGCAGCGGTTGTTGCGGGAGCAGCATATCTAGCTTTTGTGCCAGTTGTTAAAGAGCTAGATAAAACAAGGGAACAAATAGTGCGTGGCGGGAAAGAGGTTGAGGGATGTAGATATCATGTTAATAATATGTTAAATGCGTTTGAAAATGCGTATCGACAAAAGAATGCAACAATGTTTCAAATAAGATAAATAAGTTATCTTAAGTATCTTCGGTGAATTTTCGTAATTCTTGAGTTCAAATACCCACTATGCTCGGCTCCACCTCGCGACCCTCCCTTAATTCTCACTTCGTTCGCCAAAAGTTAGTGAACTCAAAAAATTTCTTTATAAGTTTCAGAGATACTGAGCTTAAGGTTAGTTTTAAAAACTGCTAATTCTCAAGATTATTGTGCTCACATCGCATAAGGTGCGTTAACACTTGCCATAATGCAATGTGGAACAAGAAAAAAACAAGCCCACATCGCATAGTGGTATTGCACCGGATTGCTAATACCGGGACGAATTGGTCCCAGTTAGGAATTGGAAGATGTTGGGTAAGGATAAAAGAGAACATGCCCTGTTCGCATAGTGGTTATTGCACCAGGTTGCTAACCTGGACCCTTCGGGGTGCGCAGGTTCGACTCCTGCACAGGGCGTTCTCTCTTTATTCTGGATTCCTTAGGCCTGCGAGCGCGGATAGGAGTAATCGCATTAAAGAAATGGTTAAATAGGCTTATGAATTCTACTGAATATGAATTGGCAGAATATCTTGGAAGGAATAATTGGAAACTTAATCGCTACTTGTGTATCAGGAGTAGTAGGTGCAGCCATTTACAAGCTGGGCAGGGGAGGGAAGTTCTTGAAGAACCAATCTCAGAAGGGCTTGAAACTAGATAATTTTACACCATTTTCTCTTAGTTTAATCATTACAACATTCTTCACCATTCTCAGTACTTTTAGCTTTTATTACCAGTGGGCGAATATGCCCTATTTGATTGTGATTACTGGACTGATTTGGTTTGGAACATTCTTTATATATGACAACCAATGTCCAAGCTGCAATAAGATATTCAAGAAGAAGCACGTGGATAGAGAGAAGTTAGGAGAAGAGAAAATCCCCCACGAATATTATGATGAGATCATTTACAAATACAGCGATGGCTCCTTTAAAGACCGAGTGTGGGGAAAGAAAAAGAAGCGATGGGTAGAAATTGTCAGAACAATAAGGGACCACTTCGTATGCCGATCTTGTGGCCATAAATGGAATAGCTCAATCAAGAGAATAACTGTCAATGAATCAGATAGGCCAAAGCCGATTATTAGAATGACTCGGATAAAGAATCCGGAGGGGCTCATCTAAATTACCGAATGTGCATAACCGTTAACTTTATTAGCTGAACTAGTTTTAGCCTGTTGCTCAAGGTTGGAGAACAGCAATGCTCGAGAGAAAGCAGATAAAAACTAGCTTTTTGCTCGGTGGGACAAAATAGCCCACGCATTGCTAATCCGGGCCTTTCGGGGCTGGCAGGTTCGATTCCTGCTGTGGGCGTTTATGAAACTTCTTTTAATCGGTGGGCATCCTAAGGGCTATGCTATTCCGTTTCATCCAAATACGAGATCTGGTAAAGTTCTTCGAGGGATTATTGATGAGCACAAAATAGAGGCTGAAATAATTGATTTGTGGGAAGATGATGAGGGTCAAAGTAAAGCACTGATCTCACAAGGGATGTTAGATATTATAGGAAAGTATCAAGGGGGTAGCTGTGTGGTTGCTCTTGGTAGGTGGGTAGAAAAAGCATTGATTAAACACGGAGTGGAATGTGTTTATTTGCCGCATCCGGCGAGTTGGCAGCCGGGAGACAGGGAAAAATTAACGGAAGGCATAATCAGGTTGAATAGAGATTAATGTTATTCATTCATAGAGTATATTTTTCAAAAATTCCCAGGTATTCAATTAAGCTAATTTTCTGTTTAATCAAAACATCTGTTGCTCCAGCTTCCAAAGCCTCTCGCTTTATATTTTCATTATCATAACTTGTATGCAAAAGAATTGGTGTTTGTTTATCAAATTCTCTTATCGCCTTAATTGCTTTAATTCCAGATTTATCTTCGGGATCTCCAGGAATCATTTGTAAATCTGAAACAATTAAATCATATCTATTCTGTCTTGCATATTTAACTTCTTGTTCTGCAGTTGCTACATAATCCACATCAAGGGAAGCATCATGTAAAACTACTTCTAAAGTTCTTCTTACTTCTCTATCATCATCTGCTATTAGGATTTTTTTAGGCCTCATCTTTCATTTTTTTGGGTTTATTAGCTTATAGATTCTTTCGGAATAACTATAATCATAACTAGAATGTAATGCTCCTTTTATCTCAAGGCCCTCTTTTGTGAGCTCTGCTCCTCCACTAAATATTACTCCATGTTGAGAGCAGTCTGAATACTGGTAATGGATCCAATGGGCCTCACCAACTCTTATGTTATCATACTTTTTATCAAGAGAAACTGTTGTTAGCCACCCCCTCATATGCCATCTATGATTGGTATCTCCCTCCCATCTTGGCCAATTCCACTCACTTTCTAAAATAAGTGCGACTCTGTCTGTATTTTTTACTCTAAAGCTCTTGGTTCTAGGGCCCCAGTAGGAAACTCTTTCATTAATTAATCTTTCCAATTGTGTGGAGTCTCTTTCAACTTCTTGTCTTTCATTTGTATTTTCCATTTTAGTCTTTTCCTAAGTATGCCTCTTTAGATCTTCTAATTTTTCTCACCCATTCTTTACCACTATACTCCCCCCCACTACCAACCATTACAGTTATACTTTCATCATCTACAGAAACTTTATCTGGGTACATTTGATCTTTGGAAGCTATAAAATTTGAATCTATTATAACTTCATGAGACAAGTATCCTGAACGTTTCCAAATAAGGTAGATTGTATCTAAACAACATCTTGGTTCGTTAGGTATCCCCCTTCTAACAGCGCAGACATCTCTTCTTTCTTCAGGGAATACGGGGGCAAAAATCCTACCATAACGACTCGGTCTAATTCTGTCCACTAATGATCTTACTTCTTCTGAAGTTATTTCATTATTTTCTTCTTGTGTTTTACTTTGTCTTTCATTTGTATTTGCCATCTTAATTTACCTTACAAGAGTAATAACACCCTTCTACTTAAACATTATTCCTCCCCCAAGGGTGAACAATAGGGAAAGACTTATATATATTAAAAAACCTCTTTGCTCTATGAGCGCCCAAATATTAGAAAAGATAGGATTTACGCGAGGAGAAATAAAAGTCTACTTTGCTTTATTGGAACTAGGAGAAACTTCAACAGGTAAAATAATCTCAAAATCGCAAGTAGCAAGATCAAAGGTTTACGAAATTTTAGAGAAGCTAGAAAAAAAAGGCCTGGTTTCAGAGGCAATTAAATCTGGTACAAGATATTTTCAAGCATCTAATCCTGAGAGAGTTTTGGATTATATAAAAAACAAGGAAAAGGAGCTTAAGCAAGATGAAAAAGAATTTAAAGAGATCCTTCCCGAACTTAAAGAAAAACAGAAATTTCAGGAAAAAAAACAAGAAGTAAAAGTTTATACTGGTTTTGAGGGCGTGAAGACATTCTATAATGAAATATTAGATCAACTTCAAAAGGGGGACGAATATTTAGCAATGACTTTTTCTGATAAATCCTTAGATAATAAATCTATAATTCTCTTTTTTCAAAACTTTCATCTAAAAAGAGCAGAAAGGGGAATTAAAGCTAAAATTCTTTCAAATGAAAAAGATAGGCTTACTCAAAGTAAGATGAATTATTCAAAAACTAAGTTTTATGAATTTAAAACAACTAGACAAACTCTTCCTGCGGGAATTGCTATCTTTAAAGACACTGTAGCCACTTTTAATTGGGGAGAGATTCCGAGGGTTTTTGTTGTAATTTGTAAAGAAAATGCAGAACAATATAGAAAATTCTTTTATGAAATTTGGAGTAAGTCAAAGTAAAGTAAGTTTCTTCCTCGAAAAATTTATTTTCCTTTTTATAAAAAAAGAAATAAAAAGAAAAATGCATATCTCTTAGTTATATGTAGTTTTCATCCCAACAAAACTTAAAAAGTTGTCTGATTTTTTTAGTATATGGAGGTTAAGCATAACTGCGGGTTTTGTGTTGCTCATACTCTTCACGACGCATATTCTTTTATTAAATCACTTCAACACCGAGGCAGGGAGGCTGCTGGGATTGCCTTTATTGGGGATGAGTCTATTGATGTTTTAAAGTGGGTGGGAAGTGTTGCGACAATAGATATAGAGGATTTGTATAAAATTTTTCCAAGTAAAAAATATCATACGTATCTTGCTCATGTGCGATATGCGACTAGAGGTAGAAAAGATAAAATTCTTCAAGATGCGCATCCTCATATTATTGGTGGCACAGTTGAAGATAAAGGATCTCATATAATTATTACAGATTGTGATGCGGTTGTTGTTCATAATGGGCAAGTTAATTCAGAACATCTAGCTAATGTCTCAAGAGATTTATTAAAAACAAATTGCGATTCAGAAGCTTTACTTCATTTATTCAACAGCGTTGGGGAAAAGGAGATTATAAAAACAATTCCGGGAGCTTATTCTCTTGCTTTTGCTAAGAAGGGGGATGATAAAACAATAGTGCTAAGAGACAGGTTGGGTATGAAGCCGGGGGGTTTGGGGTGGAAGGATGGAAAATATCTTGTTACCTCTGAGGACGTGGCGTTTAGAAAAAATGGTGGTAAATTTATTGAGGATTTGGAGCCAGGGTATATATATTATCTTCATTCTAACGGGGATTATTCTAGAGAAAAAGCTAGTGAACAAACCAAGAAGCATTGTTTTTTTGAATATAATTATATTTCAGATATTGATTCTATTATTGATGGAGTGAGTGTTAGAAGGGTTCGGGAGGTTTTAGGGGAGGCGCTAGCTAAAGAAATTCAGCCGAATGCAGATATTGTTACGTTTTTGCCTAGATGCCCAGAGGTTGCAGCAAGGCGGTATGCAGAAATTATTGGAAAGCCGTTTATGCAGATTTTTTATAAGACTAGAGGAGAGAGGTCATTTTTGGGTTCAACTGAAGAAGATAGAGAGAATTCTATTAAAACGAATTTGTATATTATGCCTTTAATCAACGGGAAGCCATGTGAAGAAGTCTTAAAAGACAAAACAGTCATTTTAATTGATGACAGTACCATTAGGGGGAATAATTCTAAGCGTGCTGTTCAGACCTTGCTAGCTAAGGGTGTAAAGAAAGTTTATTTGCTAAATTATACTCCAAAGATAGGGCTCATCCCAGAAGACAATATTGAGAGGGGCTGTGTTTATGGGGTTGACATGCCGCCAAATGATGATTTTATTGTTAGGGGTAGAACGGAGGAGGAAATTAATGAAAAGATTGGAGCAGAAGTTTATTTTCTCTCAGTCAATGGAATGCTGACGGCATTTGAAAAGCTGGGAATGAAGCGCGAGCATCTTTGTTATTTTTGTATTGGTGGGAAGAAGCCGTTTTAGCAAAAGTTAAATAGGGTCATGTAGTTTTATCCGTATGAAAATTGCGATAATTGGAGGCAGCGGAGGAATGGGGCAGTTATTTTGTAAATTTTTTGAGCGAAATAATGTTTCTGTGGAAGCTGTTGGTAGACAAACAGATGACTTTCAAAATAAAATTGAATCATCAGATATTATAATTATCTCTGTTCCTATTCATGCTGTTAAAGAAATGATTCAGAAAATTTCTGAATATGATTTGTCGGGAAAGCTTGTAATAAATTTTGCGTCAAATATGCTTGAGGGGATGGATAATTTAAGTTCGCTTAATTGTGATTCTTGTTGCATGCACCTTATGTTTGGACCAGATATAAATAATTTCAAGAGCCAAAATATTATTGTAGCTCCTTCGCTGGATAATGAATTTTTAGGTAAAATTATGGGCTTGCTCGAAAAGGAGGGGGCTCAAATTACAGAAACAACTCCTGAGCAACATGATGAGTTGATGGCGTACATCCAGGCTCTTTCTCAGTTTTCAAGTATTGCTTTGGCTAAAACAATTTCAGAGTCGGGAATTAGTCCAGAAACCCTACATGAAGTTTCTAGCGTTACATTTCGCCTAAATGCTGCATCTATTGAAAGAATTATGTTGCAATCAGCGGAGCTTTGGGCCAATATCGAATTTTATAATAAGAAATTTCCTGAAATTTTAGAAAAGCATAAAGAAAATATATTTAAGCTTGGAGAAATTGTTTCAAGCAAAGATCTTAAATCGTTTGAGGATGAATTTGGAAAGATTCGGGATTTTTGGAAATCTGAGAACAAAGAAGAAGAGTATGTTGAAACCAAGGAGCAGGTTGAACAAATTTCAAAAGAGAATTCTATTGCAGTTCTTGGTCCCAAGGGAACATTTACGCACCAAGCAGCTGAGGAGTATGATTCTTCCCTTAAGCCAGTTTTTTTTAATTCAATTAGGGATGTTATTTTAGCAGTTTCGGAAAATAAGTATGATATTGGAATTGTTGGATTTGAGAATTCTATACATGGAACAGTGGTTGAAACGGTAGATGAGATTTTTTCAGAAAAACTGAAGGTCATTAAGGAGGTTGTTTTGCCAATTAGTCATGTAATTGCTGGGTTGAAGAAAGTTCCAGAAGATGATATTAAAAAGATTTACTCGCATCCACAGGCATTAAATCAATGTAAAAAATATATCAAAAAACACTATCCTCGTGCTAAACTTATTCAAACACTTAGTACTGCTTCTGCGTTTGAAAAAATCCAAAAAGACTCCCTTGCGGATTCTCTTGCTATTGGTCCCAAAATTGCTGCTGAAACATATGGCTTAGAGATTCTCGCAGAGCATGTAGAAGATGAAGAAAATAATCAGACATCGTTTATCGTGATTTCTCGTCAGGAAACAAATGATGAGACTACTGAAAAGACAATGTTAGTTTTGAATCCGTCAGGTGATCAGCCAGGTTTATTGCATGACATGTTAGAGGTTTTCAAGGAGGGCAAAATTAATCTTTCTAAGATTGAATCACGGCCATCTAGGGAAAAGCTTGGGAAGTATATTTTTTATGTTGTACTAGACACAGGAAAAAAAGACTTAATTAATAAGTTGTCTGATCTCCTCAAAGAAAAAGGTGTTGAGGTGTTCAACTTAGGAACATATAGTAGAATATCACCTAAATATTTATAAAAGAAAAGCTCTAAAGTATAATATGGCAGACAAGGTAACCTGTAAAAGGTTTCATGTCTCCATTTTATGAGGAAACAAAAATGGATAAAGAAGTTGGTAAAATTTTGAAAGGAGAATTTCAAGGAAATATAACTGAGATTGTGGTTGGCATCAGAGAATTTAATAATCGTGTTGGAATTGATATTAGAGAATATGCAACAAGTGAACAATACACTGGTCCAACGAAAAAGGGCCTAAGAATTCCTGCTGAAAAATTTGAAGAGTTTAAGAATATGATTAATTCTATTGATCCGAAAGATTTGGCATCTTCGGCTCCAGCGCCAGAGGCAAGTGTTCCAACACAAGCACAAGAAGCAGCGGCTCAAGCTGGAACTGATGAGGATGATGCTGGTGTTAATGAAGACGGGACTATGTAGGCCGTTTTCTTTAGAAAAGAAAAACCCCTCTAGAAAAAAGAAACTATAATTTTTGAGTTCAGATGCCCACTATGCTCAGCTTCTCCTCGCGACCCACCCTTAATTCTCACTTCGTTCGCCAAAGGTTAGTGAACTCAAAAATCATTCATAAGTATCTAAGGTACTGATTCTAACCAACATCCTTATAAACATCTTCTTCTAAATAAAATCAATAAAGTAAATCAAAGATTTTCGTGTTTTTGTTTTACTAAAATAAAATAAGATGGTGTGGTTAGAAGTAGAGTGTAAAGTGAAGCTTGAAGATTCTCAGGTGCCGGCTCTTAGAAAACGAATAAAAGAAATAGCTAATTTTAATAAGCGCGGGACAAAGAAAGATGATTATTTTGCGATTCAAAAACATGGATTTCCAAAAAAGGCTTTTAGGATTAGACAAACAAAGGAGCAAACAGAGGTTTGTTTTAAGAAAAAAGTGAAGCATTTGTATTCTCGGGATGTTGTTGTAAAGCAGGAATTTGAATTTGTTTTGAAGGGCAAGGACGAAGTAGAAGATTTATTGGCTTTGTTTTCTGATATGGGATTTAGAGAGTGGGTAAAAAAGATTAAGCGAAATGAGACTTACAAATATAAGAAAAACAAGAAGCTGTCTATTGAGATTAATCATGTGAAAAATTTGGGATACTTTATGGAAATGGAGTATTTATGTCAAGAGGCCGAGGCTGAAAAAGCAAAAAACTTAATTAGGTCTGTTTTAGAAGAGTTAAAAATAGATGCGAATCAGATTGATAATACTGGGTATACTAAGATGTTGTGGTATAAGGGAACGTTGGGCAAGCATAAATTTATTGATAAAAAATTCAAGGAGACGGCGCTTTAGATGGTGAAGGTGGAAAAGAAGTATCTGAAAACCATATCTTTTGAAAATCACAAATTAGGATTGTATGATCTTAAAACCTTTGTCAAAGATTGGGAAAATGAACCTAGGAGAGGGATAAAAGAAAAAAGATGTAAAATTGTTAAGGAAAATGGGGGGAAGGTTCTAGAAATAACAATTCCAAAAGGTACAACTAGTAAGGGGGGTTCTTTTTGGAGATTAAATTTTCCAAGAAATTTTGAAGATGTTACATTTGAATATGATATTATGTTTGGAGAAAATTTTGATTTTGTCAGAGGTGGGAAATTGCCTGGTCTGGGGGGTGGAGCCTCTATGGGAAGCGGAGGAACAGAAGAACAATATCAGAATGGTTTTTCTGCAAGACTGATGTGGAGGGAAATCAATTTTGAAAAAACTCTCTTGTTAAAAAAACCATTAGGAGATGAAAAAAAGAAATTGAAAAAACTAATAAAATCAGGAGCTTCTCAAAAAGAAATTCTGAATCAACTAAAGAATATTGGAAACGAAGTTATAAAATATGAATGGTACCTTCAAGACCTTGTTAAGGAGTTACACGAGGCTTTTCTGGTACAATATTTATACTACCCCGAGAAAGAAGGAAGATTTGGAGAAAATGAGATTTATAAAAATGGAAATAAAAAGATATCCATAAAACCCAACAAATGGTATGCTGTAAAAAACCGTATTAAGCTTTCCAAGAACCCAAAAAATAAAGATACAATTATTGCATGGGTTAATGGTAAAAAGGTTATGGAAAGAAAAGTAAACTTAAGGACTAAGAAAGGTTACGGAATTAATCAGGTTATGTTTAGTTTGTTTTTTGGTGGGGACGATGAGACTTGGGCTACTGCAAAAAAAGAGAAGGTGTATTTTAAAAAATTTGAGGTAAAAGAAAACTAAAATGAAAAAACCAAAAACTAAACCAATCAAATACGTCATTAAAAAAGGCGGTAAGTTTTATCCTTCTGAAATTATGAAAAAGCAGGCTAATATATCGGATGATAAGATTTATGCTAAGGCTGCAAAAGATCCGGTTGCGTTTTGGGAGAAGTGTGCTTTGGAGGGTCTTACTTGGAATAAGAAGTGGGATGTGACGTATGAAGAGAAGCTTCCTTATTTTAAATGGTTTAAAGGTGGGGAGCTTAATTTTTGTGTTAATTGTATCGACCGGCATCTTGACCAGCCAGACAAGGTTGCTACAATTTGGGTGCCTGAGCCTGCTGGCGAGGAGAAGATTGAGATTACATACGGAGAACTTTATGATAAGGTTAATAGATTCGCGAATGTGTTGAAGGAGAATGGAGTGAAGCGAGGAGATGTTGTTTCAATTTATCTTCCTATGATTCCGCAAGCTCAAGTTGCAATGTTGGCTTGTGCTAGAATTGGAGCTATTCATTCAGTTGTCTTTAGTGCGTTTTCAGCCGACGCTCTTCGTGCAAGGATTACGGATGGAAAAGCAAAAATTTTGATTACGGCTGATGGATATTTTAGGCGAGGCAAGCCAGAGCCGTTACTTAAAAAAGCAAAGAAGGCTGCCAAGGGGACTACTGTTAAAAAAATAATTGTTGTGGATAGAATTGGATTAAATGTTAAGGGTAAAAAATATTTAGATTTTGAAACAGCAGTTGAGGCAGCTGACTCATATTGTCGACCAGAAGTTATGAAATCAGAAGACCCTTTATTTATTCTTTATACTTCGGGTACGACGGGCAGACCCAAAGGTGTTATTCATAATACTGGAGGGTATGCTCTTCAGGCTTATCAGACGACGAAATGGAATTTTGATATGCATCCGGGCGAAGTCATGTGGTGTACTGCTGATATTGGATGGGTTACGGGTCATACCTATGCCATGTATGGTCCACTTTTAGTTGGTGGAACGACTTTGGTATATGAGGGTGGGCCGGACTATCCTGATCCTGGAAGATGGTGGAAAATTATTGAGGAAAATCGGGTTAATGTATTTTATACGGCGCCAACTGCGGTTAGAATGTTTATGAAGCTTCCTGAAAAATGGATTAATAAATACGACTTGTCTTCGCTTAAGATTTTGGGTAGTGTTGGTGAGCCTATTGATAAAGAATCTTGGATGTGGTATTTTAACAAGATTGGTGGTGACAGATGTCCTATAATTGATACATGGTGGCAGACTGAGACTGGTGGAACATTGATTAATACACTTCCCGGAGTTGGCCCATTTGTTCCAACGGTTAGTGGGAAAAGTTTTCCTGGATTAAAACATGTGATAGTAGATGATAAGGGGGCAGAAATGCCTAAGGGTAGGCAGGGGTTTTTAGCTCAAAAGTCGCCTTTTGCTCCGGGTATGCTTCATGGTGTTTGGAATAATCATAAAAAATACGTGGAGACTTATTGGAAAAAGTTTAAGACTATGTATGATACTAGTGATGGGGCTTATTTAGAAGATGGACTTATTAGAATTACAGGTAGGACGGATGATGTTATGAAGGTTGCAGGCCACAGATTGGCAACGGCTGAGCTTGAAGATGCGATGCATGACAGTAAAGTTGTGGGCGATGTTGCTGTAGTTGCTATGCCAGATAAATTAAAGGGTCAAGTTCCAATTGCTTTTGTCGTTTTGAAGAAAGGTAAGGGTTCAGAAAAGTTAGAGAAGAGCTTGAAGAAGCATATTGATAAAAAAATTGGTCCGACGGCTAGGCCTGCTAGAATATATTTTGTTGAAGATTTACCCAAGACTAGAAGCGGAAAGATCATGAGAAGAATTTTGAAGGCATTGTTGGTGGATGAGAAGCCGGCGGGGCTTATGACTTTGGTTAATCCGAATAGCGTTGGGAAGATTAAAGAGTTGATTAGGGGATGAGGGGGTGGAAGCTAGGGGTGGTGGATAAGATAAAGGCGATAATAAAAGCATGAATGTGGATTTCTAAATGATTTTGAAGGGCTTGGAATTTAGTATTTTTGACGAGAGAAATTAAGCGGCAAATTGTCTTAGAATTGATTCAGATATTTCACTCCATCCAGTAATAGAAGAGTGGTAGTCTGTTGAGCCAATATGAACTGGCATTATAATGGGAATTTCTAACTTATGGAATGCAAGCCCTAGTGTTGTAGAGGGATAAATTCCCATTGCTCCATCATGTGATCTCGGAAAAGAAAAAACATGGACCGTATATTCATCTAGCAAATCTTGATCAGGGATTAATGCTCTCCAAACTGGATGAACTTTAGCACTTCGTTTTATTAAACCTCTCCCCACCCTGCTTTCAATATCTCTTTTTCTTATTTCTACAACACCCTCTTGTTCTTTTAGGAATTCATATTTGGTAAAAGCCTCATCTTTATCTGGACTTAATGCTTCTGCTTTCATTGGAAGAATTTCCCAATAGCCCTTCCTTGCGAGATATGCTGCATTTGGAACTACAAGCATTTTTTCATTTGGATGATAAACCAAGGCATCTCTAGTAGGGTAGTTTCCTTCAAAATAGGATTGTTGTCTTTTTTTGTTGGGGAGATTTCTATGCCCAAGCCTTCGCTTTACCAGATTTGAAGTAGCTACAGATATTCTCCTTGGCATTCCTTCCATATTTAACTTCATGATTTCACTTATTTAAAGTTTTCCTGAAAAATTTGTCCCTGTTTAGTGTTGGGAAGATTAAAGAGCCGACTGGCGGAGGGGGAAAGAAAAATATTTAACATCCTTTGGAAGTTAGCCAAGCCATGCATTGTTAAGTTAGCGGGACTTGGCAGGTTGTAACTTGGAAGTTTATAGAAACATTTAAATAGTAGTAATACTTATTAATAAGTATGGATAAACAATACGAAAGATTGAACATAACACTTCCAAAAAAGTTACTTGCAGATTTTAGAAAGTTTTGTGAGGCCAACGGAATTAATCTAAGCAGTAGAATAGCAGTCTTAATTAAAGGAGATCTAGAAAAGAAAGATCCTCTAACAAGATAAGTATAATAAATAAATGAGCCCCGAAGGGCCCAGGAATAAAATGCACCGCGAAGCACAATTCAATTCCAACAATAGCAAGAAGCAAGACTATAAAAAACTTTCTTGTCCTAATTGTGATTCTGAGAATATTATTAAAAGAGGGAAAAGAAAAACTGAAAATCGAGGGCTGATCCAAAGATACGGCTGTAAAGACTGTGGAACAAGATTTGTAAAAGATGAGGGGTTTTTTAGGATGAGAAATCATCCAAATAAAATAACCTGTGCTTTAGATTTATTCTACAAAGGAGTCTCAACAAGAAAAGTCCAAGAACATTTTCAATCATTTTACCCACATAATTCTACAAATGTTTCTGTCTATAATTGGATTGTAAAATATGCAAATATGATTTCTAAATTTACAGACAAATTGAAAGTTAATGGAGGAAGCGAAGTTCAAGTTGATGAAATGGAATATCACCGACGAGAAGAGCATAAGAATAAAGGAACTTTTAAGGATTGGTTTATTGATAGCATTGATGTTAAAACAAGGTATCTAGTGAGTGGAAAATATTTCAAAGCGAGAGGTAAGAGTGAAATTAAGGAAGTTATTGGTAAGGTAAAATACAAGACTGAAGGATATGTAACCACAATTACAACAGACGGTTGGCAAGTTTACAAGGGTGTTGTTAAGAAAACTTGGGGTTGGAATTTGAAAGAGCAGAAATACAACATTATTCATAATCCTGTTATAGCTTCTAATGGCGAAGGGTTTAATCTTTACATTGAAAGATTACATAATTCAATAAGAGAGCGAACTAAAACTTTTCGAGGTTTTCACGGGAGTGTTGAGAGTGCTGACTCAATTATGAAGGGCTATATTATATTTTACAACTTCATAAGAAAACACCAGTCGATTAAATGTTGTCCTTATGAGCTGGCTACTGATTTGAAATTGAAGGAAAATAATAAATGGTTAGAGTTGATTAGGTTAGGTAAAGAACTTGGACAAGATAAAATTTAAGTAGTATGAAACCTAGAATAAACTAATGGTGAAAAATAAAAAAGGGGACATGACAATTTCCATGATTGTATGGATAGCTATTGGAGTAATAGTTTTAGTTTTTATGATATTCGGGTTTACAACGGGCTGGAATAATTTATGGGATAAAATTACAATAATTGGTGGCGCAGATATTAATACAGATATAATTCGCCAAGCATGTTCTATGTCTTGTATGACTGGTGCAGGTTATGGTTTTTGCAATCAAGAAAGGGATTTAACTTTTGAAAAAGGAAAAACTATTACAGGTTCTTGTAATGATTTTGCTACTCTAAATCCCTCTCTAGGTATTGAAAAATGTTCCACAGCTTGCTCCAATGCTGCGGATGTTTGTAAGATTGGTGGGAAAGAAGATAAAAATTGTGATGGGGTAGCAGAGGATGCTGAAGAGAAAGAAAGAGGAGAGGGGGTAGAAAATGAAAAAGAAAAGATTATTATATCTACTGGCGAGCTCATCTTGTTGGATGATGGCGAGGAAAATGGAGATCCCTTGTCCTTGGAAGAGTGTAAAAACGGGTTAGAGCAAAGGAAAATAGATCTGGCAATTCCAAAACAATTATGTTATTGGGAAGCTATGACTCGGGTGTATGATGAAAAATGTGAAAATTTAGATAAAAACGATATATCTGAGATTTTTGAGAAGAAAAATCAGTACAGAGAAGCTAATAGCCCGGATTGGCCCAGTTTAAATACTGAAGGAGACTTTTGTGTTCCGGTCATCTATGATTGCGACCTCTGGTTGCAAAGAAAGGGAAGTTCAGGCACTTCTACTGGAGGATTTCTTACATCTGATGGAAAATTTATTTTCATTAATCCTTTTGCGGCAGATAGCAAGATTGAAATCCTTCTTCACGAAGGTCTTCATTCGATCCAAGATCTGGACTATAGGGGAGAAATAATTTTTAATGAAGGATTCTTTGAAGCATACCCTGAATATATTGGAATAGCTACTGAGACGGAAAATTTACGAAATAAATTACAACAATCTTATGAAAACCTTTTTGATAATGTAAAGTTGGAGTATCTTGAAGAAAGATCAAAACTGGTTTCTTCCATGGATGTTGATTCCTTTGATTTTAATAAACTTAGGGCTCTTGAAGCAAAGTACAACGAGGATACTAAATTTGTTGAAGAACTTTATATTGATAGAATCCTAACTAATAGTTTAACCTTTGCAAGTGTTGCTACGCGTGATCTAAGCATTATAGACAAAGAGAGCTATTATTATTCTCATTTTTCAGAAGGAAGCGAATTTGGAGATCTAATTAAGAACTTGAGGGAGACATTAGGAGAAGGTGAATACTTTACATATCTTTTAGACATGGGTAATTATCATTATTTGTCAAAACTTATCGAATTAGATCCTCGGCTTTCTGAAGTTCATCGGTATTGGTTTGATAAAACAGCTCCTAATTGCGAAGTCATTTATACTTCAGAAGAGTTTGAAAGAGTATTGAAAATATTTTTACAAGATAAGGAGCTCGACACTAATTATCAAAAAACTCAAACACAGCTTAATGATGTTCTAGAAATGGCAAGAAAATTAGATAGCTATGAAGAAACTTGGAACGAATTAATCGGTCGGGGTCCAGGTCTCGCATCAACACAAGAATTAAATACTGAGGAGATGTATGCCTAGTATGAATCAAGCACTACTAATAATCCTTTCTATTTCTGTTTTGGGTCCTATCATTGGCTCTCTTATAGGAGTTATTAAAGAACCTTCAAAAAAATTTATGTTTAATATGCTGTCTTTTGCAGGAGGTGTTATGTTAGCCATCTCATTTCTAGAACTTATTCCAGAGAGCATTGAGCTATCTTCGGCTTTCATATCTACTGTAGGAATTATTTTTGGGG